>PUOG01000252.1 GCA_003552745.1 Spirochaetaceae bacterium | reverse complement strand
GGGGCGGCGCGGACGACCGCCGGGGCGGCGCGGACGACCGCCGGGGCGGCGCCGGTTCATCCCCGGCATTTCGCCCGCGTCTGCAGATGCTCGCCGAATACGAGCCGATCGACCTGCCGCTCCCGCAGATGCCGTCGCTCGAACCGGGGCAGTCGCTCGAGCTCGAGGTTGCCCTCCCGGTGGCCGAGGCGCTGCAGCGAGTCTGGATCGATCTGTCGCTGGCCGCAGTCGACGGCGACGGTGCGGTCGGCTACGCTGCGGAAGAACTGCTGTTCGAGATCGAGCCGACCGGCGACGATCTTGCGGACGCTGCGCCGGAGGTTCGCCGGTTCGAGATACTCGATGAGCGGGATACCGGCGAAGCACCGGGAGACGGGCAGGGAGGCGAGATCCCGCCTGTCGCCCACGCCGGAGGTGCGTGGCGCGGACACACCTACACGAATTCCGTCGAAGCACTCGCCGAAAACGCCGACGGCTTTTCGCTCTTCGAGCTCGACTTCGAGTGGACGAGCGACGGGGTGCTCGTCGGATTACACGATTGGGATGTCGTCTTCGAACGGCTATACGGTTTTCGTCCGGACGGCCCGCTCTCGTACGAGAGTTTCCGCGAGCTCGAGACGGTGCTCGGAGTGCGGCCGGTCGGTCTCGACGATCTGCGGGTGTTTCTCGAGGAGCATCCGGACGCGAGAATCGTCACCGACGTCAAGAACGACAACCTGCGCGCCCTCGAACACCTCGCCGAAGAGATCGACGACCACGCCGGCCGCCTGATTCCGCAGGTGTATCAGCCGGGTGAATTCAGCGAAACGCTCGCTTTCGGCTATCGCGACATTATCTGGACACTCTACCGCTACGGCGGCAACCGGGATACCGACCGGATCGTCGGACATGTGGAGGACTTCCGCGCGATCGATACAGATGCCCTCTATGCGGTCGCAATGCCGGAGCTGCTCGTAGACGACGGCACGGCCGAACGGCTGGAAGAGGAGGGAGTGCCGGTCTACGCGCACACCATCAACTCGTGCGATACCTACCGGTCACTCCGCGATCGGGGCGTCAGCTCGATCTACACCGATACGCTGGCGGTGGGGGAATGTGAGTGACGACCTGTGCCCCTCACAGTCGCCTTCGAAGATTGAGCACGACGCGCTCGCGAACCATCGGCCCCCAGATGCCGGTATCGTAAACACGCTGCTCGATGTCGTGCTCGTATTCGACACTCCCGGTCCCGGTGATCTCGATGTAGTCGTCGGCGAACGCCATATCGACGAAGAACTCCTCGTCGTACATCGCGACCTCGATCTTCCGCGAGGAACCCGAGACTTCGACCTCCACCGGAATATCGAAGGTATACACGAGCCGGTCGTCGGCATCGAGCTTCACATTGAAGTTCTCCGGATCATTCGCCGAAATCTCGCGCCCATCGACCTCGATATAGATGAAGTAGTTATAGTTCTTCAGATTGTCGAAGGCGCCACGCTTGACCGCCGCGACATCGTCGGATGAGAAGTTGCCGGAAGGATCGAGACCGAAATCGCGCATAACCTGATGCGTGAAGAAACGATCGAAGGTCCAATGTGCGGAAATGTTGGTTACGGTGTCACCGTGTATCTCGGCCTTCATCCGACTGTCGATAAAAACGTGCGGATGCGCGGCAAGCGATGCGGCAACGAGGCCGAGCACAAGAAGCGAGACGATCAGGCGAATACACTTGTACCTCATGGTGTTGTCGCTCCCCTACCGGCAAACGTACACTTGGTGGAGAGCGATTGACAACGCCTGCACCGCAAGGAGTCGCCGCAGATGACGATCCCATTCGATCCGGCACGGAACACGCTCGGCGAGGCGAGCTCGCCGTATCTCCGACAGCACAGTGACAATCCGGTACACTGGCAGCAGTGGTCGCCGCAGGCGTTCGACTACGCACGTGAACACGATCTCGTCGTCTTCGTTTCGGTCGGCTACTCCACCTGCCACTGGTGCCACGTGATGGCCGACGGTGCGTTCAGCGATCCGACAATCGCATCGATACTCAATCAGAGTTTCGTCAGCATCAAGGTCGACCGTGAGGAGCGCCCCGACATCGACAGCTATCTCATGAGCTTCCTCGTGGCGACCACCGGACAGGGAGGCTGGCCGCTGAACGCGTTCATGTCCCCCGATCAGGAGCTCTTCTTCGCCATGACCTACGCTCCCGCCCCGACGGAGTCTCGCGCGGGGAGCATGCGCAGCTTCGACTACGTCCTCGGCCGGGTGCTCGAGTTCTATCGGGATAAACGCGACCAACTCGGCCGATTCGAGCCTCAAGCGAGCGCCTCCGCCCCCGGAAAGATCGAAACCGATCGACCGATCTCGCTCGACGAGCTTCCCGGCGCCGGAATCGACCTCGACCCGATGATCGATCGAATCGCCGGCGCGTTCGATCACCGGTGGGGCGGGTTCGCCGGAGGGCCGAAGTTTCCACCCCATTCTACCCTTCTCTGGATGCTTTACGCGCACGCGGCCGCCGGCGATTCACGCCTCGAGCAGATGAGCCACACGCTTCTCGACGTAATGGCCGGCCGCGGGTTGCACGACCATCTGCAGGGCGGCTTCTACCGCTACTGCGTGGACGAGCAATGGACGATTCCGCACTTCGAGAAGATGCTCTATGACCAGGCGATGCTGCTGTGGTGCTACGCCGGTGCGGCGGCACACTTCGAGGATGAGCGTTATCGCGAGGTCGCCGACGGTATCGTTCGGTGCCTGGCCGAAACATTCGCCGAGGCGTCCGGCGGCGAACACCCGGGACCGCTGCTGGTGAGCGCCCATGACGCCGACACCGATCACGAAGAGGGAGCGACCTATCTCTGGACGAAACGGGAGATCCGAGAGGCGCTGCCCGACGACGAATGGGAGGCGTTTTCCCGCGTCTTCGAGCTCCCCGAGGAGGGCAACTTCGAAGGTCGCATTCACCTGTTGCGTCGCGGTGACGACGGGGCGGGCGCAGCCGGCGCGGCGACACCGCACACGAGCTCGCTCGGCAGCGGCAGCGACACCGTTGCTCTCCCGGCGGCTGTCGAACGGCTGCTCGAGATTCGCCGCAAACGCCGGCAACCGTTCACCGACCGAAAGATCGTCACCTCGTGGAATGCGCTCGCGGCGATCGCGCTGTTGCAGGCAGGGCGCCTGCTCGAGCGCCCGCACTGGTGCGCGTGGGCGGAGGAGATCGCGCTCGCACTGAACGAACGGCACGACCGCGACGACCTCCTCGCCCATACGACGCTCGAAGGCAACGTCGGAAGTGCAGGATTCCTCGAGGACTATGCGACACTCATGCTGCTGTACACGTGGCTCGGCGAGTCGAAGCCGCAGTGGATCGAATATGCCGGGGCGCTGCTTCCGCGCCTTCTTGCCTTTCGCACCTCCGACGGCGGCTGGATCGAGGCTTCCCAGACCGATTTCCGGGTGACGCGACCGGAAGGGTACGATCACCCACTTCCCTCGTCGATCTCGGTCGCCGATTTCGCCCTGGCCCGCTACGCCATGCTCACGCACTCCACCTGGGCACAGACCGAGCCGGGGCAGGCGCTGGCTCGCGACTTCTGGAACATTTCGGCGATGGCCCGAAGCGGCCTCTTCTACGTGATCGAGAGCGCTGAACCGCCGCAGCGGTTCGCCCGGCTGCCGCTGAACGCGATTCGTACGCCCGCAACCGGCCGCACTCGCTACTGTTTCGCCGGCGTTTGCCGCGAAGGATTGCCCGACCGGTAGACAACCGGCGCCGTACCGCCGGAAACTGTACCGATATGAGTTTCTTCCTATACATGAAACGCTGCGCGCTTCTCGCGGCAGTACCGTTCATTGTTGCGTGCGGCAACGGCGGGGGTGCGGTCGAACAGGTCGAGTTTGAGCTGTGGACCCAGGAAGGTGAAGCCGACAACGGATTTCGGTATGTAGAAACGCTCGCCGAACGCTACATGGAGGAGAACTCCGGGGTACAGATCGACGTTGTCAGGATGGAGACCGAGGAGCTGCGAGGAGACTTCGAGAGCGCGAGTATCGCCGGTGACGCTCCCGAACTGCTCTGGACGGTGAACGATCATGCCGGTCCGTTCACCGCTGCGGGAATCATCCAGCCGGTGGAGGATCTGTACGATCCCGACGCGTTCATCGAACCGGTAGTCATGGATGGCGATATCTTCGGCATTCCCATCTCCAGCGGGAACCACCTCATGCTGCTCTACAATCGCGAGTTGGTAGACTCCGCCCCGCACGATACCGACGAGATGATCGAGATCGCCGAAGGGCTCACCGACGGCGAGCGCTACGGTTTCGCGTACAATATGTTCGAACCGTTCTGGCTCGTCCCGTGGCTCGGCGGTTTCGGAGGGTCGGTCTTCGCCGAAGACGGAACCACTCCGACGCTCGACACCCCCGAGATGGTCGCCACCTTGCGGTTTCTCTACGACCTCACCCATGTGCACGCGATTACGCCGCTGGAGGCCGACTACGGAACCGTGGACACCCTCTTCAGGGAGGGCGACGCGGCGATGATCATCAACGGAGATTGGTCGCTCGGAGAGTATCGCGAACACTTCGGCGACGATCTCGGTATCGCCCCGATTCCGACTGTCGCCGAAACCGGACTCGAGCCGGCCCCGTTTACCAGCGGAAAGTACTTCATGATGTCCGACGCCGTCGGGGGAGAACTGCGTGAGGCGATCGGTGAGTTTATCGCGTGGGTGCTCACCGAAGAGCGTCAGCTGGAGATGGCGGACGAGTTGAGCCGGCTGCCCGGCCGCTTGAGCGCCCTCGAGCATGAGCAGATCGCCGGCGACCCGGTACTTGCCGATTCGGCGGCTGCGATGGCGAACGGCACCCCGATGCCGGCCGCGGTCGAAATGCAGGCGGTCTGGGACGCGATGCTTCCGTCACAGAATGCGGTACTCGCCGGAAAGCTCTCGCCGGAAGATGCGGCGGGCGAGATGCAGGCGGTCTCGGAGACGGCAATCCGGGCGATGGAATAGTCGTGCGGAGATCACGTAACGGGAACGACGCGAATTCGCTCAGCTGCTTCGGCCGATAACGAAAGCTCATCCGCGGACGGGTGGGAGCTGCGTACAAGCAGCGTGCCGGCGGCCGGGTCGCGGCTGACCAGTGAGCAACGCTCGCCCGGTAACAGCTCCATCCGCCGCATAAGCTTCAGGAAATCGGCACTGTCGTCGAGGATGCGCACGATCGTGCATGAGTCGCCCTCACGCGCCTCGGCGAGCGAAATCGTCCGAACCGCCGTAACCTCTCCGGAAATGCCGGGAATCGGATCACCGTGTGGATCGGCTTCCGGATAGCCGAGAAAACGATCGAGTCGATCGATGAACCGATCGCTGACCGCGTGTTCCAGTTGCTCCGCGTCCGCGTGGACCTCGCTCCAGTCATAGCCGAGGGTGCGTTCGAGGAAGGTCTCGATGAGCCGATGGCGGCGGATCATGCGCAACGCGAGCTGCATGCCGCGATCGGTCAAACGACAACCTCGCCGTGGGGTGTATTCCACCAAACCGAGAGACGCGAGATGTTTCGCCATCGACGTTGCCGTGCCGGGAGTCACCTGCATCGAGTCGGAGACCTGCTTCATCGATACCGTCGAGCCTTCGCTGCGATCGGCTTCGCTGAAGAGGACCTTGATGTATTGCTCGACCGTGCTCGTTACCAAGTGCCGATAACGCTACCGAGCGTATCTGTGCGGTGTCAAGCGACCGGGGAAGAGCGGTTCCGGACGGCTGCCCATCAAATTGTTTCGCTGCAAATCCTTGACCGGGCGGAGTACGGGCCATACACTTATCGAAAAATGCGAGTACGACCTCTCAAGAACAAACCGATATCGCTCACTAATCGCGGGCAATTGTCCCTTTTCACCCTCGGCTGCGGATCGGCATTCGCCCGTACGCTCGGGCAGAACAACTTCCTCATCATCAAGGGGCAGACACACCTGATGATCGACTTCGGTACCAAAGCGCCCGGTCGCCTCCGCTCGGCCGGATTGGAAGTCACCGACATACGCAATTTCCTGATCACCCACAGCCACGCCGATCACATCGGTGGCCTCGAGGAGGTCATGCTCACAGGCCGATACGTTGCCGGAAAGAAACCGGTGGTCTACATCGACTCGAAGTACCAGCGCTCCTTGTGGAGCGACAGCCTGAAGGGTGGCGCCGCATCGAACGAACGTCGTAACGGGAGGTACCTGCGCTTCGCCGATTTCTGGCAGGTCGTGCGTCCGTCGGCGGAAAACGGCTTGCCTCGCGATGCGAAGTCGTTCGATATCGGAGAGCTCAACATCAAGATCTTCCGCACGAATCATTTCCCCGAGCAGGCGCAGAGCTGGGAGGCGGCAGCGTACAGCGTCGGTCTCCTGATCGACGATCGGATTCTCTTCAGTGGCGATACGAAGTTCGACGCTTCGCTCGTCGCCGACTTCGACCGGCACTACGACATCGAGTGGATATTCCACGATACCCAGTTTTTCACCGGCGGGGTTCACGCCTCGCTCGAAGAGCTATCAACTCTGCCGGAGAGCGTTCGGTCACGGATGCTGCTCATGCACTACCAGGACGGATGGCAGGACCGTCTCGATACGGTCCGCGAGCTCGGGTTTCACGATTTCGCGCGTGAATGGAACTACTACGACTTCGACTGATCCCGAGGCTGGAGTGACGCCCACGCCGACGGGCGGATCCTCATCGTTACGGGAAACGCTTCCGGGGTCAGCCACACCATCTCACCGTCGAACTGAAACGGCATCCGTTCGTCCGCCTCGACCTGCAACATTGTGGTGCTTCGACCGATGACCTCCGGTTCGGCCATATGAGTTCCTCGGTAGACGTGTTTCTTGATCCCGATTCTGCGCACGAGTGGCGGCAGTCTGATCGCGCAAAGGTTTCTGGCATCGGGAAGGATCGGCTTGCCTCGCCCGTAGCGACGGCGGCCGTCGATCCCGAACGCCACGACAGCGAATCGCCCCTCGACCTCCTCGAAGCCGTCGGCGGCGCTCCATGCGACCCGCGACTGCGGAATCCCGAATAGCGGAACGTACAGAACGGTCGCCACGTCGGCAACGAGGGTATAGAGATTACCGGGAAGATGGGTCCGCTTGAGGACGTTTGTAACGCCGCTGACCACCGCATCCAGCCCGAATGAGGCGACATTGAACGCGTAGAAGACCCGCCCGTCGGCGGTCTGCGTCTCGATGGCCGCCTCGAGTCTCGGCTCGTGCAGCTGTGTCAGACGCCGATACGCCTGCGTCATCGTTCGTGCATCGGCGCTGTCGTTCCCGGTTCCCGCCGGCAGGCGGAACACCGGCATGTGTGTTCGAGGCTCCCGGGCGCAGTCGGTAGACGCGACAACCGCCTCGAGCAGATCGCGATGCGTGCCGTCACCGCCTGCGCTGAGCAGGAGCGGAGCGGGGCTTTCGCGCAACCGTTCGATCCCCTCTACGGCGAGCTCACGCGCGTGGCCGGGATACTCGGTAAAGTCCACCGATACCGATGCGGGCTCGAGCCGCCTTCCCGCGGGCATCGACGACACCCGCTCGCGCAACAGCTCGATCGAGCGTTCGAGCCGGCTCGCGCGGCTGAATAGGCCGGCGGCCGGATTCACCACCGCATGAACCGATGGGGGCTTCTCGCGAAAGAAGGGGCTCTGGGCAAGCAGCACCGAGAGCTCTTCGACGAGTTTGCGGAAGGTGGTCTTCACCGTGCATGCTCCTCGCCGACCCCCAGGAGAACCGGCAGCGAGTACACATCATCCATAGATTCGACGAACACGGCACCCATTCCGAGCTCCAGGGCGGGATGCAGATCGACTTCGATTCGATCGCCGATGCTCACCACTTCGCTCACTTCCGGTGGGTCGCCGGCCCGATCGGTGAGCAGCGCGATCCCGCGAAGAAAGGGAGTCGGGTGCGGTTTGCTCACTCCCGAATCGTCGAGGCCGATCACCCCGCGGAACCATCGCGATACGCCGAGGCACTCGAGCGTTCGCGCGCCGATCGATCGAGGATTGTTGGTTACCGCGACGACCGGCACCTCGCACGCAAGCCGCTCGATGGTCTCCTGCAAGCGTCGGTCCGGCTCCAGATAGTGCTCAGGATGGTACAACTCTTCACGCCATCGAGCGCTCGTCTCGATGTCGATGCCGAACTCGAGAAAGGTGTTGGCCAGGCTCGGCTTTTCACCACCGGTACGATCGGCATGCGCTCGCCGGATCGCATCAACACGCTCGGCCGTACGTTCGACGGCATCGCCGAGCTCGACTGCAAGTCGCTGAACGAGAAGATCGGTCTGTGAGCGGAGATATGCAGAGTTACGGTAAAGTGTGTTATCTATATCGAAAATGAGGCCGGAAACGCACTGGGGCCGACGCAGCACTCTCATTAATGTGAGCGTACCCACCTGCCGGACACCGTGCAAGTACCGGCCGAAAGAACCTGTAGAAATGATGGAGAGACCGTGAACGAGGAGTTCCACTACTACGTAGTCGCCATGCTCGCCCGCCGGGCCGGATTCTCCGGCGCGGAGGCCGACACCCTCGCCTACGCATCGCAGTATGTCGACCACGCGCTGGTCGCCTATCAGGTGCGCGGCCGCGGCGTGGAGTACGAGACCGCGGTGACGCACCATTTCGGATTCTGGGACAAGGGGCAGGAAGACCGGGTGTGGCTTCCGTTCCATTTCATGCCCGGCGACGCCGAACGTGCCGCCGAGCGTCGACTCGACCACGCCCGCAATCCGCTCGCGGTCACCGCGAACGGACCCCGTGCGCGCAAGCTGCTGATTTCGGCATTGAAGAGCCGCGACCTGATGCGCATCGGTATCGCGCTGCACACGTTCGCCGATACCTACGCGCATGAGAACTTCACCGGCAGGAACGAACCGTTTAACCGCTTCGACCCGAACTCCCCGCTTCCCCCGATCGGACATGCGCACGCCGGCCGTTCCCCGGATCGGCTCGACACCGTCTGGGAGGACCCGCGTCTTGTACCCGAGTACCGCAGGATCAGCAACCGCGAGCGCTTCTTCGCCGCCGCACGGAAGACATACCGGTATCTCGCCACCTTCCAGCGCCGCGATTTCTCCGACGAGGAGCTCGTGCTCAGCGAGCTGGAGATGATCGTCGGACGACCCGGCGCCGAGCGCCCGTCCGAAGAGCGGATCCTCGACTTCATAATCCGTGAGGATATCGCCCAGTACCGCCGCAACGAGTGGAAGGGGGAGGCGGTAGAGCTCGACGATGCGACCGGTGACGAGGATATCACCGGCGCGATGGACAAGTACCTCTGGCTGAAGGACGAGATTACGCGTCGAACCGGATACGGACGGCGGCCGGTCCGGGCGAAGGAGGGCTTCTACCGAAGCAAGTACTATCGCTGGCACGAGGCGGCCAAGGCGCATCGCAAAGAAGCGTTACGGATGCTCAGCGACCTGGGAGTCTCCGCCGCTCCGTAGCTTTTTCGCCCGCCGGGCTATCGCTCGAAGCCGAGCAGTTGCAGGTAGGTCCGCGATTCCACATCGAGGGGGTCGACCCCGATCGCATCGAGAGTCTGCCGGATCTGCGAGGCCGCCTGCTCACCATCGCCCTCTTCGACCATGCACTCGATTTCCACGAACCAGCCGAGCCGGTCCACTTCGACGACTTCGGCGAGCAACCGGTCGCGTCGATACAGGCTCCCGCGCTTGCGCTTGACCGCGAAACGCTCGCAACCCATCCGATCGCACAGCGCCTCGAACGCCGAAGCATCGCTTACTTCGAACTCCCATTCGAGATTGCGCTCGACCCCGTCGTTGATGTTTTTCTTCTTGTGTGTGACTACCGCGGCGGAGGAAACACCGTCGGCGACCGCGCCGCGAAACCGGATGCGGAACTCCACCCCGTTTCCGCCGCGAAAGTAGCGGTCGTCCTTGTCGACCTCGCCGGCGGGAACGAATCCGGCCGCACACAGGCGACTGCCGACCGCCTCCGCGTCGTCGATATGCGCCTTCATCTCCACTTCGAGCGCCATCGCGATTCTATCCGGTCAGACCGGCATCATGCAGCATCTGTTCGAGGGTGTTCCAGGCGAGCATCGCACACTTGATGCGCACGGGAAACTGCTTCACCCCCTGCAGCGCCTCGAGATCGGCAGCCTCATCGGGAAAATCCGGCTCCTCGCCGTCGACAAGCATTGCACGCATGCGCCGCAGCACATCGGTCGCCTGCTCGATCGAAGCACCGGTGATCGCGTTGCAGAGCATATTCGCGCTTGCCACACAGATGCTGCAGCCCACCCCGACGTACGACGCCTCGCTTACCGTATCGCCGTCGAGCTTGAGAAAGAGCTCGATATCGTCGCCGCAGCTGGGATTGAAGCCCTCGCGTTTCAGATCGGCATCGTCGAGCCGCCGCCGGTTCTTCCTCGCCTTGTAGTTATCGAGGATGATCTCTTTGTACAGTTCGTCGCCAAGGTCCATGTCAGCCGAAGATCTCCCGTACCCGATCGAATGCGGCGAAGAGCGCATCGATCTCCTCGCGCGTATTGTACAGGTAATAGCTCGCGCGAACGGTACCGGGAATACCGAACCGCCGCATGAGCGGTTGCGCGCAATGAAACCCCGCGCGCACCGCAATTCCGGCACTGTCGAGAATCATTCCGACATCGTGGCTGTGAACATCACCCAGATTAAAACTGAAGATCCCGCCTCGTGACGCGGAGTCCGTTCCGCCGTAGACGGTCAGATCGGAATGTCCGGCAGCGTGTTCGAGCGTATAGGCGATGAGGTCGTGCTCGTGCGCGGCAATTCGGTCGAGACCGATCGACTCGAGGAATCGCACCGCCTCCCCGATGCCGATCGCTCCGGCGATGTTCGGGGTTCCCGCCTCGAACTTCTCCGGCAGCTGCGCATAGCTTGCCCGGTCGGCCCATACGCGTTCGATCATATCGCCGCCGTAATGGAACGGAGGCATGCGTTCGAGAAGCGACTCCTTGCCGTAGAGCGCACCGATACCGCTCGGCCCGCACATCTTGTGTCCGCTCCAGGCGAGAAAATCGATGTCGAGCGCCTGGACGTCGACCGGATGATGAGCGACCAGCTGCGCACCGTCGACGAGCACAACCGCTCCGACCGCGTGCGCCCGAGCGATGATGTCGGCGAGCGGCGGCATATAGCCGGTGACGTTACTCATGCCGGTGATCGCAACGAGCTTCGTCTTCTCTCCGATCGTCGCCTCCACAGCCCCCTCCGCGAGACCGCTCGAGTCGTCGCTGAGCGGAAAGAAGCGGAGCGCAGCGCCGGTCGCCTTCGCGACCTCCTGCCAGACGACGAGGTTCGAGTGGTGTTCGAGCTCGGTGGTGACGATCTCGTCGCCCTCCTGGAGAAACGCCCGGCCCCATGAGTACCCCACGAGGTTGATGCTCTCGGTAGTCCCGCGGGTGAATATGATCTCATGCGGATGGGCGGCATTCACGAAACCGGCGACCGCCTCTCGGGCGGCATCGTAGTGCGCGGTCGCCTCTTCGCTGAACTCGTACACACCGCGGTGGATATTCGTCGAATTGTTACGGTAATAACCGAGCTCTGCGTCGATTACGCTCTTCGGTTTCAGGGAGGTTGCGCCGTTATCGAGGTAGATGAACGGTTTGCCGCGCATCTCCCGATCGAGAACCGGGAAGTGCTCCCGGGTGCTCGCGAGCGCCTTTGTCTCTACCTCGGTCATCGGTTCTCTCCCCATAACGATAATAATTATCGTTTAATGCCAAAATACGCTTCTACCGTGACGGTGTCAAGCCACGCGGCCGGCCTCCGTGGCCGTTTCGACGTGCCCCGCCCGACCGCCGGCTGGGTCAGATGCCGGCTCGCTCGGATGCCGGCTGGACCGGCGCCGCCGGTTCTCCCTGCCGCCGCGCCACACCCTCGCCTGCACAGAGTGCCGCATTCGAGACAGATCGTCTATAGTGGCGACCCGTTAATCGGACACGGATCTGTTACACCGCCCACCTTGTGCGTTGAAGACGAAATCCCACGGGTAGTGCATTTCCGGTTCACTCGCTTCAGTGAGCGCTCGCATCTGCTCGGCGGAGAGCTCGAACTCGAGCGCTCCGAGAGCCTCCCCGAGGTGTTCGCCCGTTCGAACACCGACGATCGGTGCGGTGACCACCGACTGCTGGAGAAGCCACCGAAGCGACACCTGCACCGCCGAACGCCCGGTCTCACGCGCGACCTCGCCGACTGCATCGAGCACCCGCCACGTCGCTTCGGTGTTCATGCGATCCCACGCCTCGAACCAGTTGTCTTTCTTCTCGCCGAGGCGGCTACCGGCCGGCGGGGCGCTCATACCGCGCCGGTACTTACCGGTCAACCACCCCCCTTTCAGCGGGCTCCACGGAATGACGCCGAGCCCCTCCTGCTCGCATACCGGAAGCAGCTCCCACTCGGTCGTCCGGCACAGCAGGCTGTACTGCGGCTGCAGGCATCGGAATGGTTCCCACCCGTGCATCTTCTGCAGGTCGAGCGCCTTCTGGAGCTGCCAACCGGTGTAGTTGCTCGCGCCGATATAGCGGACTTTCCCCTCCTGGACGAGGCGGTCGAGCGTCGAGAGCGTCTCTTCGAGCTCGGTCCCTCGGTCCCAACAGTGCATCTGGTACAGATCGATGAAATCGGTGCCGAGGCGGCGGAGGCTCTCCTCCACGTGCTGCCGGATCGTCTTGCGGCTCGCTCCGGTATCGTTGGGGCGGTCGCCCATCGGAAACCTGCCCTTCGTCGCCACGATCAGCTGGTGACGATCCTTGCCGGCGAGCCATCGGCCGATGATCTCCTCGCTGAGGCCGAGATGATAGACGTTCGCGGTGTCGATGAACGTACCGCCCGCATCGACGAATGCATCGAGAATCGCGTGTGCATCGCGTTCGTCCGTCTCCCTTCCGAAGGTCAGAGCACCGAGGCAGAGCCGGCTCACCTTCATGCCTGTTGCGCCTAGAAATCCATATTCCATATCCATAGACTGAGATACCTCCCGTTTCGTTATGCTCGATGGGAATTGCTGTCGAAGAGCACGCTGACCGACTCGCCGCAGTGGGTTCGGCGAATCGCCTCGCCGAAAAGCGATGCGACCGAAAGGATGGTGATCGACGGAAGCCGGCGCTCGGGGGGGATATGCACCGAGTTCGTCGTGACGATCTCCTCGATCGCGCTTTCGGCGATAAGTCTGGTAGCCGGTTCGCAGAACAGCCCGTGCGTACAGGCGATACGAATCTTCCGCGCACCACGCTCGCGCACCGCCTTCGCCGCGGCTACGAGCGATGTGCCACGGCTGATCTCATCCTCGAACATCAGCACATCCTTGCCGCTTACATCGCCGATCATATCGGTGATGCGCACCTCGTGGTCGCTGATCCGCTCCTTGTTCATGATCGCGATCGGCAGACCGAGCTGCGCGGGGTAATTGCCTTCCCGTTTCTGCTGTCCGAGGTCGAGGAGTGCGACGGTATTGGAGAGATCCATGTTGTTCTTCAGGTAATCGATGATGATCGGGCCGGAGAGCAGATGGTCGGTCGGCACCGAGAAGAAACCTCGCACCTGATCGGAGTGGAGGTTCATCGTGAGAAAGCGCATCGCCCCGGCGGTAACAAGCGTGTCGGCGAAAAGCCGGGCGGCAATCGAGATGCGCGGCCGGTCCTTTTTGTCGCTGCGCGCGTACGAATAGTGCGGGATAACGGCGGTTACCCGTTTCGCCGATGCGCTTCGCAGCGCGTCGAGGATCAGCATGAGCTCGACGAGCGCTTCGTTCGGGTTCGGGTACAACGACTGAACGACAAAGGTGTCCGTACCCCGGACCGACTCTTCGATCTGCACGAAGATGTTGTCGTTGGCGAAGCGCTGGATCGCAATTCTGCCCGGCTCGATACCGAGATATCGGCAGATCTCCTCGCCGAGAGGGCGGTTCGAGCTGCCCATGAACACTCTCAGTTCGTCCATACGCATACAGGATAGCCATCGCTTCGCCGTTGGGCAATCGAGCGCTTCGTGGTT
>PUOG01000233.1 GCA_003552745.1 Spirochaetaceae bacterium | reverse complement strand
GCGGCATCCCTCTTCCCACCACCAGAATCGCTTGAAGATACTCGCCTGCCGGCCCTCGCCGGGATTGTCCTGGTACATGAGAAAGACGCCGCCGCGCATTCGGGTACGCGTCCGCACCGCACGGAGAATCAGCCGCGCCTGCGCTTCGGTGTACGGAGCGAGCGTCCGCACCCCCCCCTGGCGCAGGAACTCGATAATCTCCCAGTCCCACATCGATAGCGTGCCGAATTCGGAGGTAATGATGATGATGGGTAGCTGCAGCGCGGCAAGCTCGGGCACGCAGCGATAGGCATCGCCGAGCAACTGGGGGATGAGGACCGCATCGGCGCCGCCGGGGACCGGCTCTCCGACCGCAATCTCCGGCAGAAACTCAACCTCATCTCCGAATCGCTTCTTCAGGTGTTCGATCTGCAGATCAAACTCCTCGTCGCGGTTGGGAAATGCTATCGGAACGATTCTCGACTTCGCCATGGCTCCTCCGGCTCCATCATACGTCGCATGGTGCTCCAGTCAAGATTCATGGGGCTCGCGACAGGGCAAACGCCGACAGCTTTTCCGGCTACCTGCGATTGACGGTCCTGTGAATCGTTGCGGCCGACGTATGCTTGCGGTACGGTGAGCAACGACGACACGGGGGAGGAACGATCATGGCAACACCGAATGCAGCAGAGATCGTGCGCTACGAGTACGAGCGGTTCACGGCCGAGTATCAGTTCTGCCGGTGGCTGCTCGATCGCGAACCGAGCATTGAGGAAAGATGGGGACAACCGCTGCGCGAAGCAGCCGATCGGGTGCTCGGCGTTCTCGACGGCGGCGATCCGGAAAAGATTCGCGCGGAGGTCCGATCCGCCGAGCAGAAGCTGGGCGGCCTCGGCGAAGCTGCCAGGAACTTCACCGTGTACTGTGTGGGACACGCTCACATCGACATGAACTGGATGTGGTCGTGGCCGGAGACCGTAGCGCTCACCGCCGACACGGTCACCACGATTCTGCGTCTGTTCGAAGAGTTTCCGGAATTCACGCTCAGTCAGAGCCAGGCAAGTATCTACCGCATTCTCGAGGTGTACCGTCCCGACCTACTCGAGGAGGTGAAACGGCGCGTCGCCGACGGCAGGTGGGAGGTTACGGCGAATCATTGGGTTGAAACAGACAAGAATCTCGTTTCCGGTGAGTCACTTGCGCGACACCTTCTCTACACGCGCGCCTACATGGCGGATCTGTTCGGGCTTTCCCCGGAGGATGTTCCGATCGACTGGGCACCCGACACGTTCGGGCACGCCCACACAGTCCCCGACTACCTCGTACGCGGCGGCGTGCGCTTCGTCTATCTACACCGCCCCGGATCCGACGGTGGGCCCCTCAAACCCGATCTGTTCCGATGGCGAGGGGCCGGTGGTTCGGAGGTGATCGTTCACAACGACATGTACTACGGCTACAACGGTGCAATCGGTCCGCATGTTGCAACGAGAGTCCTCACCGAGCGGGTAGATGCTACCGGATTGCCGTACTCTCTGTACGTCTACGGTGTGGGCGACCACGGAGGCGGACCGACTCGAACGGACCTCGCGAGAGCGCTCGATATGCAGCAGTGGCCGTTGTTTCCGACGATCGAGTTTTCCACCGCCCGCCGGTATTTCGAACGGGTCGAGGCCGGCAAGGCCGAGCTTCCACTTCTTGACAAGGAGCTGAACTATGAGTTCACAGGCTGCTACACTTCGCAGACGCTGATAAAGCGCGCGAACCGGCACGGCGAACAGCGGTTACTCTCTGCCGAGTTCTTCACGGCCATGGCCTCTCGACTCCGCCTAATGAACTACCCCCGGAACATGTTCGAAGAGCAGTGGCGAAATCACCTATTCAACCACTTTCACGATATCCTGCCCGGAAGCGGCGTGCACGACACGCGCAGCTATACGCACGGTCTGTATCAGAACATCGTCGCCGCCGCGGGCTCGGCCGAGACACAGGCACTGCGCGCGGTCGCCGCTCTGGTCGATACCCGTGATCCGGAGGCCGCCGAGCACCATGGATTCACCAGCGGGATCGAAGGTGGGGCGCCCGCCGTGCCGGCTCGGGTCATGGGCGCCGGCGCCGGTTACGGGGCGGGCGAAGGAGCACCGAGCTCCTATACCTATGCGCGGAGCGACCGCTCACAAGCGGTCGTTGTCTTCAACACGCTGCAGGACGAACGCGTTGAGATAGTCGAGGCTGTGGTGTGGGACCAGGGAACCGGTTGGGATGCCGGCGGTGAGCCCGAGCTTTTCTCCGGCGATGCTACTGCCGGGGAGACTGCGTATCCGCGAGGTTTCACGGTCGAAGGACCCGACGGCGGCATGTGCGACGCCCAGGTTCTCGAAGGCGACTCTTACTGGGGACACGACTATCGCCGCATCGCGTTTCCGGTTTCGGTCCCCGGGCTCGGCTACGCCCGCTACATCATCCGTCCGGTCCGGTTCGACGCGCTCATGCAACCATCAACGCTCCCATCTTCGGCAGCACATGCGCGCGGTTCGCTCGATTCACCCTCGATGCAGCTTGGAATCCGCCAGGTGTGCGGCTACGCATCGCACGAACGAAGTCCCGAAGGGCTGGAGAACGACCATCTGCGACTCGAACTCGATCCGGTCACCGGCGGCATACGTCGCCTCGTCGACAAGAAGGCCGACGGCGCGGTCATCGACCAGTCTTCCCCTGCGCCTCTGCTTTCCTACGGCATAGAGCGTGCTCGACCAATGAGCGCTTGGCAGATCGACCACCTGAAGTGCACGGAACAGCCCGAGCTCGTCTCCCTGCGGCGAACGGTGGACGGTCCCTACTCGGCCGCCCTTTCCGCCGAGTATCGTATTCGCGAGTCCCACTTTACACTGACCTACCGAGTGTTCGACGGCGATCCCGTGCTCTATATCGATATCGACGGAACGTGGTTCGAGCGAGGCGGACCTCAGATCGGAACTCCGGTGCTGCGGCTGGTGGTTCCCACTACAATGGCGGACGCCCGGCCGCGATACGAGATTCCGTTCGGCTCGATCGAACGCGATCTGGCCTACGGCGAAGAGGTCCCCGCCCTTTCATGGGCTGCGGTTTCGACACGATCGCAAGGTCTCGCGTTGCTGAACGACAGCAAACACGGTCATTCCTTCGTCG
>PUOG01000050.1 GCA_003552745.1 Spirochaetaceae bacterium | reverse complement strand
GCAGAGCGCCCTCACGGTACTCACATTTGAACTCGTTTGCGTATTCGTGAATTCGACCACGCCGCTTGTTCTTCAGATCCATGATCCACACGAGCTTCTCTTCGTCGATGCCGTCCTTGTCATAGATGGTTCCGCCGGAATCGGACATCGAAACAGGCTTCGCGCCGAGCTCGATCAGTTTCCGACACGTGTACTGGGCGACATTGCCTGAACCGGAGATGACGCACGGCTGGTCGTCGAACGACAGGTTCGCAGCTTTCAGCATCTCCGCGGC
Source organism: Spirochaetaceae bacterium (assembly GCA_003552745.1). GTDB lineage: Bacteria > Spirochaetota > Spirochaetia > DSM-27196 > SKKC01 > SLAN01. The sequence goes on along the minus strand of PUOG01000050.1, from coordinate 13,798 downwards.
GAAATAGACGGTCCCGTATCCGGTCGCCTCCGGTCGAATCAGCGATCCGCCCCACCCGACCGACTTTCCGGTGAGAACGCCGGTGACCTCGTTCGTCATCCTCTTGTACTGGCCATAGAGAAAGCCGATCTCGCGCGCACCCACACCGATGTCGCCGGCAGGGACATCGGTATCCGGGCCGATATGCCGGGAGAGTTCGGTCATGAAGCTCTGACAGAAGCGCATAACCTCCGTGTCGCTCTTGCCCTTCGGATCGAAATCGGCACCGCCCTTGCCGGCGCCGAGGGGGAGTGTGGTGAGCGCGTTCTTGAACACCTGCTCGAATCCGAGGAACTTGAGAATGCTCAGATTCACCGTCGGGTGGAAGCGCAACCCTCCCTTGTACGGTCCGAGAGCATTTGTTGCCTGAACCCTGAACCCACGGTTCACACGAACGCGCCCGGCATCATCGAGCCACGTTATCCGGAACATGACTACCCGGTCGGGCTCGGCCAGACGCTCGAGAATACCGGCTTCTTCGTATTCCGGTCGTTCACTCAGAACCGGAACCAGTGACTCGAAGACCTCGCCCACCGCCTGGTGGAACTCAGGTTGCGCCGGATCTCGACGCTTAATGCTTTCGACTACTCTTTCGACATAATCCATCAATCCAAAAGGTGACCGAAAGCGTGGGATTGCGCAAGCAACCAAAGAACACGTGCCGTAACGCACCGCGGCGGGTCACGCCGGTTACTCCAACTGGTGGAATGCCGATAACTGCCGACCGGCTATCGTACCGGACCGTCGTACGCGTTTACTTCGATCAGCCGCAGGCGTCGCGCGTGCTCGCGAATGCGCTCGAGATCGCCTTCAAGTGAATCGCCGCGACCGGCGCTCCCCACGAGCACTTCCGACAGTGCCGCCATCCTGGGGAAGGCCATGTACTCGACATGCTTGCCGCACGTAATCGCTTCGGTCCAGATGTTGCCTTGCGACCCGACGATCGTTCCTCGGCCGGAGCCCGGCGGTTCACCGGCCTCCTCTTCGAGAGCGCGCGGTTCGAAACCGTAGGTATCCTCGATCGTACAAACCGCCAAGCGACCGAGTTCATCCGGATCATCCCGATGCTGATGATCGAAATAGCATGCGCGATTCGTCGGACAAACGACAACGTCGTATCCTGATTCGATTGCGGGTCGGGCGTGTGCGATATCTCGCCAGCACATGATCATCATGCCGGCGGGAGCCCCACCCTCGAGCACCTCATCCCATCCGACCGGGGTCCGCCCGCGGCGACGAATCGCATTCGCTGCGCTTTCAACGAGATGCCCGTGCAGTAATGCAGGATCATCGATGCCGAGCTCCTCCATCCGCGCACGGCATTTCGGGCACTCGCTCCACCGGGTCGACGGACACTCGTCACCTCCGAGATGGATGTACGGCCCCGGAAAGAGATCGCAGAGCTCGTCGAAAACACTATCAAGGAAGGTGTGGACCTCGTCCGAGCCGGCACACAGGACGTCCTCGAAAATTCCGTGCCGAATCGGAACCTCCAGCGCTTCCGCACGACATCCGAACTGAGGATAGGCGTGCAGGACCGCGCTGACGTGACCCGGGATATCGATCTCCGGCATGACCGTGATTCCGCGCCGTTCGGCGTGTTCAACGACCGAAGCGATATCTTCTTGGGTATAGATGCCGCCGTAGCGCCCGTATCTCGTCGTATTGTCGTCACGCCAGGCCGCCTTGCGCTCGAGCTCCGGATAGGTTCGCGAAGGCAACCTCCACCCTTGATCATCGGTCAGATGCCAATGAAAGATATTCATGCCGTGCAGCGCCAACAGGTCGATGAATCGCTTGACGAAATCAACGCTCATCATGTGCCGCGAACAATCGAGCATGCCGCCGCGCCAGGCGAAATCCGCAGCGCCGGACACGAACGCGCGCGGCACGGTCCAGGTTCGACGCTCGCCCTCCCGGAACGGTTGTGGGTGATCCTTGAGCGAAACCACCACCATTAGCTGGGCAAGCGACGCTGCCGCTCGCAGTGCACCCGATCGGGAGGCGCTTCGGATCACGATGCTTTCGCTATCTGCGCCACAATCAAGATGCCACTCCTCACGCCTGTGGGTGTCCATAACACCGGTTCCATCCGGTTTCTCACACTCGACAAAGACTATCGCCGCGGAACGGTCAGTGATACGCACCGACGATTCGCCGAGCGTAATCGCGAGTATGCCCGCTACATCCCGGGCGAGCGTGTCGTTATCCGAAGAGACGGTGATCTGCTCGGACACGCGAATGCCGTCGAGTTCCCCGGCTGCACCACCGGTGGCGATGGGGCGCACATCTGTCGGACGCGGTACGATCGAATTCCAGAGGGCGACAGTCTCACTCATACTCACAGACGATATGGCGAGGCGGGAGCGATGTCAAACGATTCGTACGGATGACGGATACTGGTCGAAATCGAGACCGTTTGTCATGTAGAATCGTGACGCTGGGCATAATAAAACTGCGCGGCTTCTACGTTGGAAGAGACTCTACGAATGACACAAGACGCCGATGACCTGCGACAAACCGACGTGAGCGGCATGGAAACTTGGCGACTGCTGCTACGGTCGGCGTTCCTGTTCGGGTTCCTGCTCGCAATCACGCTGTTCACGATGGCGCTCGATCTGCCGTTTCACAGATACGCCACCGAGGCTGTTCGACACGAAGGGCTGCTCGGGGTCTTTGTGTTCGTGCTCGTCGTCGACACGTTCATCGTGCCTGCATCTCTCGATCTCGTCTTCCCGATTACTATGACCTGGAGTCCCATACCGCTTCTTACTATCATGAGCAGCGCATCCGTCATCGGCGGAATCATAGGCTATTGGATCGGCCGCACGCTTTTTCGAGTTCCATTCGTGCGCAATACGGTATCGGGGTACTACGATCGCGGCTCGGCAATGGTTAAGCGCTACGGCATGTGGAGTGTAGTCATCGCCGGGTTCTTCCCCATTCCGTTCTCAACAGTCTCCTGGATTGCGGGAATGCTCCGTTTGCCGTTTCACACCTACACGCTCGCCGCCCTCTCACGCATTCCGCGAATAGTGGGCTACTGGGCACTGCTGCGAGCGGGTGTAGAGATACTCGGGTGAGTACGCTCCCCGACCGGGTGTGAACTCGGGCAGCTTTTTTTGGTTTTGTCTCCCCTATCAACGCGAATCGGTATATGCTGATCTTCATCAACAGAGTAATCCCAAGCTTGTTTTGAGAACAGTACAACAATCCGGCTGCAGAACAAGTTGAAGGTAAGGACCATACGAGAAATGCGAAAGATCGATCGATACGCACATGCGATACCCGTTGTCCTGGTCGCAGTTGTCGCCGCCCTGAACCTGCTTCCGTTTTTCCAGACGGCAGATTTGCGTCTCTACGACCAGTTACTGCGGCTCAAAGGGAGTGTTGAAGAGGATGATCGTTTCCTGATTCTGAGAGTCGACGATGCGGCGATCGCCGCAGTCGGCGGTTGGCCGTGGAGCCGTGACATCATCGCGAACGGCATGTGGACGCTGAAAGAGCTCGGTGCCGATCGACTCGTCTTTGATATCGAGTATATGGATCGCAGTCCGTCCGGCGTCGATCGAACACTGCTTGAAGAACGAATACCGGCGGCAATCTCGTCTCAGTTCGGAGCGGTCGTTCGGAATTCAACGGATCTTCTCCAAGCGATTGCCGAAGGGAGAATCCCGGCCGAAGATGCAATGGACTTCAGCGAACTCCTGCGTCGGAGCGCCGAACAATCGGAACTCACCCTCACCGAGCGTGTCGCCGAAATCGCTCGAGACAACGATGCGTATATGGGTCGGGCCGCTGAGGTATTCGAGAACGCGTTCTACACTGTGACACTTCTCCCTGAGCCCGGCCAGATCGCACCTACTACCCCGGACGATCTCGCATTCGCTGTAGAACGATACCCGTTGCGCGATGCGCCGAACGATCACGGCCTGGTACGCGTATCCTCAATTCAACCGGTCATCCGTTCGATCGGGTCACGCGGTGCGGGGGCCGGGTTCACGAACGTGGTCGTGGACACCGACGGTGTGCGTCGACGTGTGAACCTTCTTGCCGATTACGACGGAAGGCTCTTCGGGCAGCTGGCTTTCGTGCCACTGTGGGATCTGCTGGGGCGCCCGGAAATCGAAATAACCGGCCGCCGGGTCGTCTTGCGCGATGCGCAGTTGCCCGACTCCGAGACACCGACCGATATCCGCATTCCCCTTTCACACGACTACCGACTGCTCATCAATTGGCCACGCAAATCGTTCAATGACAGTTTCCGACAGATCAGCTACGCACAGATTCTTCGACACACCGATCTTCTCGACTCGCTGCGTCAGAACCTCGAGCTCATGCGCGATGCCGGATATTTCCGGTTTTTCGACGGTACACCCCCGACCGATCTCATACAATACGCGGAGGAGCTTCGGCGGGAGGTCATGCTCGAAGAGCGGTCGGCGGATTGGTTCGATCAGTATGCGGAGATCATGCAAGCGTTCGTCGGCGAGACCGATACTCTGCTGAACGGTGAAACCGAGGATTCCCTGATCTCGTACATCGAGGAGTTTCGCGCCGGCACCGATAGTGACGACGAGCGGGCCGAGTACGAGGCAATCATAGAAGATGCGAAAGATGTTTTCGACAGCACTCGCGGAATCTTTGAATCGTTAGCCGCACTTCGGGAGGAGCTGGCGAACCAGTTAGAAGACGCCTTCGTCATCATCGGTCAGACCGGTGTCGGCACCGTCGACATCGGTGTAAACCCGTTCGAAGGGGAGTACTTCAACGTAGGAACACATGCGGCGCTGGCAAACACCATCCTGCAACGCGATTTTCTTCTTGAGGAACCACGCTGGATCTCGGTTACGCTCGCCGTTGTACTCGGACTCGGGATCGGGCTTGGTACCGCCCGCCTCGACACGAAGAAAGGTATCCTATTCGGGATCTTGTCGCTCGTGATCGTGGCCGCAGGAGGTGCCGCATACTTCCTCCTGACAAGCCGCTATTTGCCGCTACTGACACCTATTACCGCGGTCGCGGTCGCATTCGTCGCCACGAGTACAACATCATCGCTTCGCAACTCGGCAGAGCGAGCATTTCTGCGCAACGCATTCTCGCGTTATCTTTCGGCCGATGTGATCGGTCAAATACTGGACGACCCGGATCGGCTTGCCCTTGGTGGAGACAAGAAGTTCCTCAGCGCTATGTTCACCGATATTCAGGGGTTCTCGACCATTTCCGAGAAACTCGATCCGAGCGACCTCGTCAGGTTGCTCAACGAGTATCTCACTGCAATGAGCGACATCATTCTCGATGTCCGTGGAACGATCGACAAGTATGAGGGCGATGCGATCATCGCGTTTTTCGGAGCACCGCTCGACGATCCTGAGCATGCGGCGAACGCCTGTCGCTCGGCGATCCGAATGAAACGTGTCGAAGTCGAGTTGAACGAGCGTTTCCTTGCCGGGCAGATGACACCAAGTCCGCTATCGACCCGCATCGGAATCAACACCGGAGACATGGTTGTCGGGAATATGGGTACCGAGCGAAAGATGGACTACACGATAATGGGACATGCGGTGAACCTGGCGGCCCGGCTCGAAGGTGTCAACAAACAGTACGGTTCCTACATTCTCGTCAGCGAATCGACACGTCATTGGGCAGGCGACGGCTTTCTCTTTCGACGCCTCGACAGAGTTCGGGTCGTCGGTGTCAGTGAGCCGGTACAGCTCTACGAACTGCTCGACGAGCGAAGCGCTGCCTCGTCGGAGATGATTGCACGGGTCGAACAATTCGAGCAGGCGATAGATCTGTTCCAGAGTCGCCGATTCAGCGAAGCTAATCGACTCTTTGCCGACCTTGCTCGCCTCGAAGGTGACGCAGGTTCCGCGGCAACATATCGCGCTCGATGTGCCGAGTACGAGAAGTCGCCACCGACCGAAAGCTGGGACGGGGTATACAAACTGACTCAAAAATAGACGCCGGCGCGGGTGGGCACTCGGAAGAGCTTCCGCCTGCCGGCGGGTACGTCGCAGCTATTCCAGCACGAACTCGATGATCAGCGTGGCAGGTCCTACCTCTTCGATTGCGACCTCCCCATCCGGCGGAGCCGCCTCTTCGTCGTCACCACCCGGTGTATACGGGGATGTAATGGCCTGACGCGCCCGCTGGTCCGCGGGGGCGGCCGGAGCACTGTAACCGTCGGTCTCGCTCTGCTCACCGGCCACTATCAGCCGCTCCCGTCCGAACGCGTTGGTGATCGAAACCACGCCACCGGTAACGGTAAGGCTGTCGCCATCGAAGCTGAAGCTCGTTCCACGGACCGAAGCGGTTGCTACCGGACTACGCACTTCGAACTCCGTAGGGCGCTCGGCCGTTCGCTCGACTTCTCCCTGGATTCGGCCTACCTCCAGGTTGAGCGAAGAGCGTTCCACTCCCTCTTCGACTACAAGCTCTTCGATAGCCATTCTGGTCAGCGCTTCGACCGTGATCACCGCCGAATCACCGACGGCGAGGACCGCTCTCGACCCGAATCCCGTAGAGATTCGGGAATCGATCGGTACCGCATCGCCCTCGCGGAGCTCTACCCAATCTCCGCCGTTAATACTCACATCGACCTGCCCCTCTATTTCCTGTGCGAGGGCTCCGAGTTCCTCCTGGGCAGACAGAGCTGTCACACCAAAGAAAAGAACGACAACCAACGTCGAAATCGCTACCCCGATTCTTCGCATAATCAATCACGCTCCTCGTGTATCGATCAGTATCTCATCGAAAGCTCGAGTCGTCCGATAAACTCGGGGTCATCACCCGAGGCCGGCTCCGGAAAGAACCCTCCGGCCCAGACACGCGCTCCAAGATCGGAGAACGGACGCGCGGTAACGCGTCCACCGGCCTCCGTACCTCGATAACCGTCGTCGGCGGTCGGATCGGCGCGGAACGCTGGACTCCCGTACACGGAGAGTTGTAACGATCTCGCCCCGCGACGCGGGGAACGGACGAATGGACGCACCGAGTAGTCGAGCATACCGAGAAGTAGATCGCCGCCGGAGTAAGACTTCAGCAACCCGAGCGAAGGTGTGGAGATCGGAGTGTAGCGATCGAATGCCCCGACCTCACCGCTTCCGTATCGCGCTTCGAGGGTCACGACATGACGGTCGTTAACCCCAAGGAAATACCGGGCACGCATGCGACCGGCGAGCCCGTATCCGAGCTCGAGATCCTCCTCGGGTCTATCGAGCTGCTTTAACATTCCGGCGACCGACGCATCATAATAGAGCCCGCCTGCGATCGGTCCGTCCACCTTCACGTATGCGTACTGAGAATCCAGAAGTTCCTCCGGCGGGGTTGCATCGTCGCTGACCCTCCGGTCGAATTGCGCTACTGCCCCCACCGTTACGCTCTGACGTCCAATGATTTCAGGCAAACCGATTCCGGTGTGAAGGACGATTCTGGGGGGACCGAACCATGTGTCCGCACTGGCACGTTCCACCAGATCCGGGAAACTCATAGCAACATTGGAGTTGTGAACGCCGATGAGGCCGGTGTAACCGGCGGCTAGTCGTATGTCGATGTTCGGCATGTCGATATCGAACGCGATTCCATCTACGCGACTCGAGAAGACAAGTCCCGTCGGTTCCGAGACGGTGAAGCGGCCGATTCGCTGACGGAAGACCGCCCCCGGTACCGGAGTATGCGGAAAGATACCGCCAAGTCGCATGTGATCGATATCGGGCCGCCACCGCGTACTCCACGGCCCCTCTTCGGTTTGGGTAACAATGCTGGTAAGACTCGCTTCGAAGAGAAAATTAAACGTACCACGATCGCGAACCTGGGGGTCGGAACGCAAGAAGGCCGAGAGAATCGAACGGAACGATGGGCGTTGCTCGCGGATCTCGCTCCTGTGATTCAGGTTGGCGCCGATATCCACGGTATCGAGGCCTGTTCCTGTGAGTCGCACATCCGTCTCGTCAGGCTGCTCGGGGCGGGCATCCGGATCAAACGTTCCGGGTATATCATCCTGTGCCGACACCGAAATCGGGAACAAGAGCACAGCCGCAACGGCAAAGCCGGCCGCCAAAGCCCTCGAGCCTCCGATGAACCCGTTGTAATGCACGCTTCGGTCGCTCATGCGTCAACATCCTCTACAAAGCTCAACACCCGACCAACGATTCGCATTGCGCGGCGGCCGGAAAACGGTTCTCCCGGATCGCCACTGCCCCGTATCAATCGCTCATGCCTCATATCTCGATACGCATATCGAGGGCCAGGAAACAGAGAGTACATGATTCCTCCGGGCAAGTCGTGCGCAAGCATGAGCATGTATGCGAAGTCGGCAAGGCGGGCCGGTTCATCGGGATCGAGCGACTCAACGTTGAAGCCGAGGTCGCCGAGCACTTCGAGTGCGACCGTCCCTGAATCGTCCGGATCGATGAGATTCGCCGAGGCTACCGCAAGATAGGCGGCCGACCGATTGTCGATCGAGACCCGGGCAAGAATGCGATCAACGCGAGTAGACGACTGAGCCGCAGCGATACCCGCCGTAAGCAAAATGAGTAACGCCGTAAGAGCCATTTTCCGTCGCATAAGTATTGCAACTTTAGCACGGATGTCGGCGTATTTCCAAACTATCGTTTTGAGGTCGAGCTATCCAACCGTGTGCCGCTTGATCTTCTTCGTGGATGTCATCTCCATAGGTTCGTTGATAACCTCCACCCGTTCGATGCGTTGGAACGGCAGAAGATCCCGGTTCACAGACTCCACGATCTCTCCGATACGTGTCTCGATTTCACTCCGGCTGAACGGCCGGCCGCGCTGTTTCCCCATCGCCTCAAAGTGCTCGTCCGCCGGATACACAAGCGCCTCGATACCTTCGGTCTTCATCGCCTCATCTTTCTCGTATCCGCGGACCATGATCTGCTCGATCTCGTCGTAAAGCTGGAAGTGATCCTCGATTTCCTCCGGGAACACGTTCTTTCCACCTTCGGTGACGATGAGCGACTTCTTTCGTCCGGTTAGATAGAGATAGCTCTCGCTGTCCAGATATCCGACATCTCCGGTTCGAAGCCACCCGTCGTCGGTGAACGACTCGGCGGTCGCCTCTTCATTGCGGAAGTAACCTTGCATAACCATTGGACCGCGAACAGCGATTTCGCCGATATCTCGTTCGTCAGGGTCGAGTATCTTCATCTCCACCTGCGGAATTATCTGCCCGACCGATGCCTCCTTGTATCGATCAACCGGATTCAATGTCAGGATCGGCGAGGTTTCGGTCAGCCCGTAACCCTGAACGAAATCGATCCCGAGTTGGTTAAACTGCCGGAATGTTGCACTCGGTAACGGGCCTCCCCCACAGATACAGATACGATTGGTGTCGAGGGAGAGTTTCGCGAGCACTCCCTTGAACAGCACCTTACCGGGATTGAGCCCGGTGAGCTTCTTTATCCCCCCGCTGAAGAACATAAGCCCACGCACTACCGCGTACACCGCCGCACCCTTCTCGCGGACACCCCGCATGAGACCTTTCAGCATCTTGTTGAAAAGCATCGGAATCGCGAGAAACATTGTCACCTGTCCCTGCTTGAGCTCTTTCAGAATCTGGACGATCGCCAGCCGCTTCGCAAAAACTATCTCCGCTCCCACCGAAATAGCCTCGAGGAAGACGGCAAGCATCGTATACGCGTGGTGAATCGGGAGGAGAGCGTAGAACACATCGCTCGGGAAGATGTTCATATTTGCCTGTGCGAGGAAACAGTCCGAGACGAGATTGTGGTGAGTGAGCATGACCCCCTTGAAGTTACCTGTCGTGCCCGAGGTAAAAAGGATGGCAGCAAGATCGTGTTCATCGGCTTGTATTCCGACTTCCTCGCCTGTGCTCTCCGGCAGATCAAGAATGTAGTCCTGATTCTCGGGAGCGAGAGAGATGCGCTCGCCTACTTTCCCTTTCCCCTTGCGCGCCAGATCGTCGTACTTCTCGCTGTCAACGAAAAGCACCTTCGCTTCGACGAAAGCGATGAGTTCCTCGAGACGGTCATTCTTCAGCTGATAGTCGAGTGGAACGACCACCCCACCGGCGAAAAGAATCCCCAGATACGCGATCGCCCACTCCGGCGAATTCTTCCCCGTAAGCGCCACGCGATCGCCTTTCCTGAGCTTTCGCGAGTGCAGATATGCCGCCGTCCGTTGAACGGCTTCAAACGCCTCGTTATACGTGAAGCTTTGCTCTTCCGGATCAAAACGTGTGAAACAGCGGCGCGTAGGGAGTCTGGTTGTCGTGATCCGAAAGAGCTCGGGTATGGTCGGCCATGTGCCGTCGAAATCGCTTCCACGATAGGTATCGAGGAAGCTCCATGGGGTCCGATCTCGCTTTGCCATGCTTCCCACGGTAGACCGTCAGTGCCGCGGAGACAAGGCCTCGGTCGGTCGCCCGGTAGGCATTCATTCAGCTTCGGTGTGATTGTGACTCGCGATTATGCCTCGGTTTACCTGCTCACTCACCCCTGGGAATCCGGTGTTTGAACCTCGATACCGTCGAGTTCTTCACTCATTTCGATCTGACAACTCAGCCGACTGTTTTCGCGGCGCTCGGCGGCGGCCTCATCGAGCATATCGTCCTCATCGTCCGACATCTCCGGCAGCATCGACAGAAATGACTCGGCCACGTAAACGTGACAGGTCGCGCACATTGCGTGACCGCCGCAATTCGCGTCGATTCCGTCGACTCCATTATCGAGCGCACCTTCCATGACGCTCGTTCCTTCCGGTACCTCGATCTCTTTTCGTGTTCCGTCCGGCTCTGTGTATACTACTCTCGGCATCGCCGTGCATCCTCTGTATCGCAGCGCTTCAGGGCTGTCTTGGTGGTGGTCGTCGCGGCGCACGTTTGTGCAACCGGGCCGCACATTCGCTCAATCCGCGAAGATACGCTACCACTATCTCCAACCGAGTGCAACACAGTCAGTTCGCGTTCAACGACACTTTTGCGAGATTCGGAACTCGTACCGGCGAATCTTTCAGAACGTTCCCCTCAAACGTCCGCTGGCGTTGATACTGTAGATGAACTCGTTACCGTACGACGGTTCTATGAGGTTATACAGGATATACTTCGCACTCACGCCGACGGAGAATGCGGACGCCCGAAATGTGACACCGCCCTCGCCGAAAGGTGCGTGCTCCATCCTGCTGGTGACACGATATCCCACGCCCGCCTTCGGCTCGAGGCTCATTCCGTCACCGAGCGCGAATCGATGCGCGGCGAGTATGGAGGTATCAAGACCGAAGTAGTCATCCCGCTCGCTCTCGATCCGGTAGAACGCGGAGTTTCGCCATGTCAGCCATGCGCGAAAATGGGTGTTAAGAGCCGCCTGAATCTCGGCGAAGTTACCGTGCGTCGATAAACCCGAACCGACACCTACATCGTAGGAGAAGGATGGATACGATTCGGCGAACGATACCGCCGACCCCACCAACAGGACCACACCGACACAGAGCGTTACCCTTCGAATCGAATTCACCGCTTTACCCTCCAATTCTGAGCGATATACTTAGCGGGACAATATCACACCACCCTGCGGCGGACCAGTAAGACGCTACGATTCACCATTCTCGTCGAACCGGTTCCGGTCTCGGCCGCTTTGAGTACAGAATTTGGTACAACTGTATTCTTCGCACCCGGAATGCGGCGGCGCACGAGAGGAGATAGTAGCGCCACATTCTGTAGAACCGATCGCCGTACCGCTCCGAGATCGCATTCCAGCCGTCGCGGAAGCGTCGTTCCCATTCCATCAACGTCCGGTCATAGTACGGCCCGAAATTGTGAACGTCTTCTGCGACAAAGTGCCGCTCTGCTGCCGCTGCAAGCTGTGCGAGCGAGGGCAAGGTCGAATTCGGAAAGATGTACCGTTCGATCCACGGATCCGCACCGCGGTTCGAGCGGCTCGATCCAATGGTATGCAGGAGGAAGAGCCCGCCCGGTTTGAGAAGTCGATCCGCCGTACGCATGAACTCGCCATAGTTTCGCCAGCCGACATGCTCTACCATTCCGACCGAAGCGATTCGATCGTACGTGCCGCGAGTGCCACGGTAGTCATCCAGCTCGATACGCACCGGCAGATCGCTACAGATGGAGCGCGCGAGCTCAGCCTGCTGACTCGAAACGGTTACACCGGTCGCTTCGACGCCGTAATGCTCGGCGGCGTACTTCAACAGGCTGCCCCAGCCGCATCCGATATCGAGGAGTGTCATTCCCGGTTTCAACTCGAGTTTCCGGCAAATCAGATCCAGCTTTGCTTCCTGAGCTTCGTCGAGGGTTCCGACATCGCGCCAGTACCCGCAACTATAGACCATACGGCTGTCGAGCATAATCCGAAAGAGATCGTTGCCTATGTCGTAGTGTCGCTCACCGATCCTGTATGCCCGCCGGGGAGTTTGCGGGTTCGCGATTCGGTATTTGAGCACGGTGAGCAGCGTTCTGAAGTCTTTCGCCGCTCGCTCTTCGAGGCGCGCTCCGAGCAGCCGCGCAATGAATTCGTCGAGCGCCTCGGCACTCCACCAGCCGTCCATATACGACTCACCGAGCGCCAGTGATCCCCCGGCAAGAACTCTCGAATAGAACGCCGGATCTTTAACCTGTATGTCCCACGCGTGCGGTCCGTTAATTGTGATGCCGGCATGGTGAAGCAATTCACCCACCTTCTTGTAAGCACTATCCCCCATGAAGAGCGCTCCCATCTTTCGCTAGGTCAGGTTGTCATGGTAACACGGTCGCGGCGTTCCGAGCAGCTCGTGCTAAACCTCGCTCTAGGAGTTTGTCGGACATGTGGGCAGAATTGAATATTGGCACAACTTATTGCATACTTCCGCCGTTCAAAATGCATGTTCGCGCAATGGTATGCGCCCAATATTCAATTCCGAAGTGGAGTCCGACAAGCTCCTAGTCATTCGCGGCCCCATTTCACCTTAACGCCATTGTCTTCCCGGCTTTTTCGATATATCTCTTAGGTACGGTGGAGAAGCGCGGATGAGAACACTCATCGTATACACGACGCGACACGGAACAACGGAAAGCGTCGCGCACTACCTCGCCGATTGGCTCCCGGGCGACGTCGATCTTCTCAATCTTACTGCTCGGCCGACACAATGTGAGCTTGCACGTTACGACACAGTCGTAATCGGGAGTTCGATTCACATCGGCCGTATACCGGCTCGCCTTTCGGCGTTCATGGATCACCATCTCGACGAGCTTCTGACAAAACGAATCGGCCTCTATCTCTGCTGTATGAACGAGGCGTCAGCCGAAACACAGTTCGACGACGCTTTCCCTCTGGCATTGCGCCGACATGCAATAGCCTGTGCCACCGTCGGAGGCGAGTTTCACTTCGACCGAATGACGATCGCGGAGCGCCTCATCGTACGAGCGGTCAGCGGCGTTAAGGAGAATACTTCTCGCGTCGACTACGACGCGATCAACCGCTTCGCGCGAATGATCTCCGAAATCGGGGAAAACGCCGGAGAGATCTCCTCCGCGGAAGAGCAGGGGTAGGCGGCAGTTTGTTACGAAAAAGTGAGTTGTGACGCACGGGCTCGCGTAGACTGGCGAATCGAACGGAAACCGTTTATTATTCCGGGCATAGAGAAGCGAAGACTTGCACGTTCGCTAAAGCATGATACGCTTAGGGACGGAATGATCTCAAAGCCCAAAGGATAGGGGGACTTCATATGAGAAGATTTGTTTTCGTGTTCGCTTTGTGCGTGTTTGTTATCGTTGCAGCCGGGCTTT
>PUOG01000115.1 GCA_003552745.1 Spirochaetaceae bacterium | reverse complement strand
TATGAGGATCGCGCGAGGCTGCGAGCCGGCTCACATCGGCGGCGGTAAGCAAAGGAAGATCGCAGCCGACCACGAACCACGCCGTCGACGGTTCGACGTCGAATGCACTGAGAATTCCCCCCACCGGGCCCAGTTCCAGGTAACGGTCTTCGATTACCGGTAACGAGCTCACATCGTCGGGCAATCGTTGGCCGCTCCGTGCCGAGAGAAATACCTCGTCGCAGCAGCGCGCGAGCAGGTCGGCCGAGCGACGGGCCTGGCTGATGCCCGGCACATATTCGATTTCTGCCTTGTCGCCTCCCATGCGGCTGCTGCGACCGCCGGCGAGCACGAGCCCTTTCAAAGGTGGGCGTCGCGCGTGCCACGAGCGGCGGATTATCTCCACGATCCCGTCGACATCGTCCCTCGACACGAGCGACGCCTCGGGATATCGGTCCCGGAACCGCAGCGCTCGTTCCCTTTCCCCGCCGGGGTGAACAATCGCGAGAATTTCCGGGAGCTCTCCGCGCTCGAGCTTCTCATCGGCTTCCCCGCGCGGGTCGAGCAGGAGTAGTTTCGGAATCGGCGAATGCTTGCGCCCCTCGACGAACACCGCGTCGAACGGGGCCATGAGTTGGCGCACGTATGAGAGTTGGGGGCCGAGCGGTCCGTGGTCGGTCAGCAGCGCGCTGTGGGAGCGATCGTCGATCGCCACCGCTCGTGCGCCCGCCTTCGCCGCGCGCCAGGTGTCCTTGCCTTCGCGGTCGGTGTCAAAGAAGTGCGCATCCCGCTTGATGAAACCGCACTCGACCCCTTCGGCCGACAGGACGCCGAGCACTTTCTCGACGAGGGTCGTTTTACCCGCCCCGGAGAAGCCGGCGATACCGATTTCGTACGGGTGGAAGTACCATCCTCCCGGTGTCGGTTTCAAGCTCATTGCTGTCGCTCCTCGGCACACTTTGCGTGTATGGCCATGTGAGTGTGCCATCGTACTCGCCCGTCGTCTTCCCGGCCCACACCGGTCCCGCTACGCGTCTTCGCGGTGCCAGTCGCGGCGTCCGCCGCGCTTCTCGACGAGCTCGATCGGCCCGATCCGAATGCCGTGCGTCACCGACTTACCCATATCGTAAATGGTCAGGCACGCTGCACTCACGCCGCAGAGCGCTTCCATTTCGACCCCGGTGCGAGCGGTCGTCTCCACCGTGCAGCGCACGCGCAACACCGTCGATCCCGCCTTCAAGCTGGATTCGGATTCGCCGCCGCTCATGGGTTGCTCCTCGGCCCGAACGCGTTCGACCGACACATCGCAGCTTGTCAGCGGCAGCGGGTGGCACAGCGGAACCGTCGTGGCGGTCGCCTTCGCCCCCTGAATACCGGCGACGACCGCCGTCTGAAAGACCGGCCCCTTGGCCGTCCACCATTCCTCTCCGCCCTCCGGGTCCGAGAGGCGAACGGGGATCGTGACAAGCCCTTCGGCAACCGCGCGGCGAACGCTCGGCGACTTCGCACCGACATCAACCATTCGCGGCTTGCCATCCGGACCGACGTGCGAGCTCACTTCAATCCTCCTCAACCGCCCATCCGGAACATCTCGATGCGTTCCTCGCGCCGGGTTCCATTCTGTGGTCGGCCGTTTCCGCGAAGCTCCGAGTAGCGGTCCTCTCGGCCGGCCCAGAACATGCGAAGCTCGCGTGAGAGCGCCGAAAAGCGCTCCTCGCCGGTCATCCGTTGATCGCGGAGAATGGCGCGGAGGTCGAGACCGATTCCGGAGAAGAGACACCGGTACGCCTTACCGTCCGCCGAGATTCGCAGCCGCGTGCAGCTGCCGCAGAACGGCTCACTCATACTCGAGATGAAGCCGACTCGTCCTCCGCCGTCGCGATATTCGTACGTTTCGGCGACCTCGTCACCGGAGTCCCGAGTAAGCGGCACGATTCCGAACGTCCGGTCGAGCTGATCGCGGATTTCGCGGTTCGCTACGACGAGCGAGCCGTCGAAATCGTGGCGCCGTCCGACATCCATGTACTCGATAAATCGAAGCTCGATGCCCCGCTCGCGGGCGAAGCGCGCCATATCGAGCACTTGCCCGTCGTTGACCCCGCGTTGCACCACCATGTTCGCCTTGATTGGATCGAACCCCGTCGCGATCGAGACATCGATCCCTTCCAGAACCGCCTCGAGTCCGTGAGCGCGGTCGGCGATGCGGGTGAACGTATGCGGGTCGATGCTGTCGAGACTGATGGTAATCCGGCGGAGACCCGCCTTCCAAAGATAAGACGCTGATCGCGGGAGATGATAACCGTTGGTGATAAGCCCGATGTCTTCGATTCCATCGATCGAGGCAATCTGCTCGATCAGCCTGTGCACGCCCGGACGCAGCAGCGGCTCGCCGCCTGTTATCTTGATGCGAGTCACTCCGAGCGGGACGGCGGCGCGCACGACCTGCCCGATCTCCTCGAAGTTCAACATCGCCGCCGGTGGGAGAAACGGATAGCCTTCGCCGAACAGTTCCTTCGGCATGCAGTAGGTACACCGGAAGTTGCAATCGTCGGTGACCGATAGTCGCAGCACCCGCAGCGGTCGGTCGAGTTTATCGTGTACGCGGGCTGCTGAAGCGGTCGCCATCTTCCTCCTCGGTAACTCGAAGGCTATCGCGAAATATTCGCAGGGGCAACCGTCGCTATTGACGTGTGCTGCTCTCGACGTGCCGACATCCGGCCGAGTTCGGCTGCTCGCCGTCTACTCACGATCGGCGGGCGGTGGAGCTTCGGCGGTCTCCGCGGCGGCCGGGGGCGTCCTGTCGTTCTCCTGCCGGTAATCACCGGGCGAAGCAGCTCCGGTATCCGCCCGTCCAGCGTCCGGTTTGCGCTCGCGTGTCTCGGCATCATTCAAATCTCGTTCGATCGAGCGCATGACCCGGCGAACGTTTCGATTCATCGCCCGAAGCTCGCCGTAGATCGAACCGAGTCGGTAGAAGAAGTTCGGCAACTTTCGCGGCGGGACGAAGATGATGACCACGAGAGCGATCATCAGTATTTCCCAGAAGCCGAGGCCAAACACGGTGCCTATCCCTCCCCGAGGCGGAAGATCCGGGCGACGAGAATGGCGAGGAAGTAGAGGGCGCCGAGCGGGATCGCGAGGCCGACCTGCGAGATGATGTCCGGCGGCGTGAGAAC
>PUOG01000244.1 GCA_003552745.1 Spirochaetaceae bacterium | reverse complement strand
CTCGGCCACGCGATCGGCTCGAACGTCCTCGGTTGAGCGCACCTGCTCGGTCGCCTGATAGAGCTCGGCTTTCAATTTGGCTTCGTCGGACAGACTCACACTATCCGCCTGCCGGGCATCGCCGGCGCTCTGAGGTCTTTCAGAACGGTTAATGGGCTGATTTGGCTGTATGGGTCCAAGCCCCTCAATCGTCATAGGACACTACACCTTCCACGTTAATTTTCGACACCGTCACCTATAATCTTAACGACTTTCGGCCGTCCGCACAAGGACGGCGAGTTCACCCCGTATCCGCCCCTTGCTGTTTAGTATATCGGCAATTTCCCCCGCTCCTCCACGGAAAAACTCCTCGAAAACCTTCGTCATCTCCCGTCCGACGACAACTTCCGCGCCCGGATGCTCCTGTTCGATGTCATGTAGCAGTTTCACGATCCGATGCGGGGACTCATAGAATACGTACGGTTCGCCGCGTTCGTACAGCTCTCGGACTCGCCGACGCCTGCGACCCGCCTTCGTACTCGGGAACCCGTCGAACAGGATCGTTCTACCGAACGGACCGGCTACACTCAGCAATGCTGTCAGCGCGCTCACCCCCGGCACCGGTCGCACGTCGATTCCGGCGACCACACACGCTTGCACGAGGGCTGCTCCCGGATCGCTTACACCCGGGGTACCGGCATCGGTGACGAATGCGACGTTTTCCAGCGAGCCGATCCGCGCGACGATATCGCCTATGCGTCGTTCGTCGCTTTGCGCGTGGAATGATGCGGTGGGTGACGAGATTCCGAAATGGGTCAGTAGTTTCTGCGTCTGACGTGTATCCTCGCAGACGACCAGGTCGGCGTTTCGCAGCGTCTCCACACCCCGGAAGGTCATGTCATCGAGGTTTCCGATCGGAGTTGCGACCACCCATAGCGTTGCCATGCCGCAGAGTCTATCCCCGACCGACGCCGCACGGCTACAATGGCGTTCACGGAAATGGCTCTCACCATAGCTCTCGGGCTTGCCGCGGCAATCGTTGTTCTCGCTCTTCTTCCGGCGCTGAACCGACGCAGATTCGGCGGCAAGTCGGGTGTGAAATACGGTTCTCCGGCCGGCCGGCGAATTGGCCGCCGCTCTCGCCGCTCTCGCGACGCTGCGCCGGCCGATCCCCCGAAAACATGCCCGGTCTGCCGCGCCGAGCTCGCCCCGGGCGAACGCATCAAGAGCGTTGTCTTCTCAGGCGGCGTTCGGCACCGCGAGATCACCGAGTTCACGACGCACATCTTCGGCTGTCCGCACTGCTATCCGGCCAACCACCGTCACCCGCGGATCTGCCCGGTCTGCCATGGTGAGGTCGACCGCGACGGGCATCTGATCGCGCGAATGTTCGAGAGACGCAACCGGAAGAAGCACGTGCGCGTGCTCGGCTGCACCTCGTGCAGGGAGAACCGGCAGGCGCGGCGCTGAAAGCGCGGCGCCTGGGCGCGCAGGAGCGCGCCGGGGCGCGGCGGAACGCGCCGGGGCGCGGCGGAACGCGCCAACGGCAATACCTCGCCGGTAGCGCTCCGGCGGCACATCAATGTACTATGCCTCCACTGCCAGATCGGGGGAGGCTGTCGTGGAAGCGAAACTCAAGCGCCGGACCAAGTTCGCGTTCGGAATCTGCGATCTCGGAGGAAATCTCTTCTTCTCGATGATCGGGTTCCACCTGCTTTTTTTCCTGACCGATATCGTCGGATTGCTCCCGGCGCTCGCCGGAATCGCGATCGCCGCCGGTCGCGTGTGGGACGCGGTCACCGATCCGGTGGTCGGATACGTCTCCGACAACACCACCACCCGGTGGGGGCGCCGTCGTCCGTACATGTTCGTCGGCGCGATATTCCTGTTCTTCGCGATGATCGTGATGTTCACCAATCCGGGATTCGAGACGCAGGTCGCGCTCTTTGTTTGGGCAACGCTCGCCTACATGATGCTGAACACCTTCTACACGGTCGTGAATATCCCGTACAGCAGCCTGACCCCTGAGCTGACCTCCGACTATCAGGAGCGCACCGTTCTCAACGGCTACCGGCACACCTCGGCGGTCGTCGGCACGATGATCGGGGGCGCCGCATATCCGCTGATCGTCGGGGCGTTCGGCGGTGACAACGCCGGTTGGACGGCCACCGGCACGCTCATGGGTGCGATCATGCTCGCCACCGCCATGACCACCGTCTTCGGCGTGCGCGAGACCGGTTCCGCCGCTGCCAAAGGCACGCGGGTGAACATCGTCCGTTCCTATCTGCAAGTCCTGAAACAGCGGCCGATGATCACCGCCGTCGGCAGTTATATGACCCACATGGCCGGAGTCGCCGTCATTCAGGCCTCGCTCGTATACTACTTCACCTACATCTACCGGGAGCCGGACCTGCTCTTCGTCGCGCTCATGATTCTCCTCGTGACCGCCTTCGTATTCATACCGATATGGGTGATGATCTCCCGCCGCATCGGCAAGAGCCGCAGCTACAGCACCGGCATGGCCATCATGGCCGCCGCCGTACTCGTATTCTTCCTGTTCGCACCGCAGCTGGAGATCTGGTTCGCTTTCGTCGTCATGGGATTCGCCGGCGCCGGGTTGGCGACCAACTACGTCATGCCGTGGTCGATCATTCCGGATGCGGTCGAGTGGGACTACGCTCAGACCGGAACGCGACGCGAGGGAGTCTTCTACGGGATGTGGACGTTCATGAGCAAGCTCGGTCAGGCGGTCGGCGTCGGATTGACCGGATTGCTGCTTTCGATATTCGGCTATCTGCAGCCGGTTCACGGGGAAATGGTCGCCGAGCAACCGGAACCGGCCCTCACCGCGATCCGGTTGCTCGTCGGCCCGGTTCCGGTGATTTTCTTCATAGGAGGTATCCTCATCTTGAGCAAGTATCCGATCACCGATAAGGTATACGCACAGATTCTGGAGCGGATTCGTGAACGGGGAACCGCCGTTCCGGGGGACGAAGGGCAGTAATGGCCGAACAAGCGACCATTTTCGACAAGATACTCGCCGGCGAGATCCCTGCCGACAGAGTCTATGAGGATGATGATGTTCTGGCGTTCCGCGACATCAATCCTCAGGCTCCGGTGCACGTTCTCGTCATCCCGAAGCGCCGTACCGAGCGTTTCACCGAGCTGAAACAGAGCGACACCG
>PUOG01000007.1 GCA_003552745.1 Spirochaetaceae bacterium | reverse complement strand
GTCGCCGCTCATTGTTTCGCTGACGAATCTGGCCTGATGATCGGGGCGAAAGCTGTCCTCGTATCCGAGCTCGTATTGGAACTCCTCAAAGCTCTTCATGATCGCCTGGATCCGCTCGAAGTAGCCATCGGGGACCTCTCCGATGCGCTTCTCGATATGATTATCGAATGCCTGTCGGTGTTCCTCGTCAAGCGGAATTTCGAGGTGCTCGGCAAGCCGTTCCTCGTCGGATTCCGATAGAGAGTCGATTCTCGAGAACTGCCGTTCATCGGCGGTGCTCATCTCCGAAACGCTCTCGTAGGAGAAGGAGAAGGGATGGTACTGGGGCTGATATACCGTCGGCTCGACCTCATACGGACGGTAGGCGAGTACCCGATCTTCAATGGTCGAATAGATTCCTATATCTTCGCGTGATCGACGCATATTCCTGCCTCGATCGGTGTTTTGCCAGGTTCCGGCAAGTCGCTTGCGGACTAAATCGTTCAGCGGCTGTTCGTCGCGGCGGATGAAGCCTCGCACCTGGTCGAAGCGGTCCCGGTACCTGTCCGCCACATAAGTGGGGTCGACCTCGCTTCGGACGACCATGACCGCTCGCTGTTGATCCTGACCGGAATCTCCGTCGCTTCCCCAGTCGGCCGCGTCAACCCCGGTGAGTGAGGTGTTATCATCCTCGCCGCCATCGTCGCCCTCGCCGGTTCCGTCGTCGGCTTGGTCCATGTCGGCGCCGTCGGTGAATCCGTTGGGCAGATGGCCGTCTTCGACTCCGCTCTGGTCCATCAGCGACTGTGCCTGTTCATCGAGCGGTTGGGGTGGATCGTGATCCGGCGGATTCAGGAAGTTCAGTACCGGATTGTGTTGCACGAAATCGGTCGGGAGCACGAACGCAGTTACGAGGAGAATGGGTATCGCGACGGCGAGAAAAACACCGACCTCACGGAATCCACGCCGTCCGCCGACCTCACTCCACCGCGTCCTGCTGTGTGCCGTTCCGCCGCCCGAGGCAAAGATACCACGTTTACGTTCGGCACCCTGGCCACGTCGCTCTACAGCGGTACGGCTGCCGATATCGCCTCGTGCGAGAACCAGACTCACAACGATACCGTGTAGGAGAAAGGCGGCCACGATCAGGAGAAATATGAGCTGTGTCGCCCCCTGTGCCGCTTCGAGCGCGATCTCCTCGCTCCCGCGCGAGAAGGTGAGCAGGCGCAGATAGAGTGCTCCGAGGGCTATCTGCTCTACCGCGAAGAGAAAGCGCATTCGCGGGCCGAGATGGAAGAGGGCCGCGGTCAATACGAATGCGAGCGTTCCCGCCGCGATTGCGGTAGTCGGGGATGCATCGATTCCTACGATAATCCCGGCGAGCATAATCGGAGCGGCGCCGAGTGCAAGCCACCACGGAAGCCGCATACGTGGCGGAGCCATTGCATATGCGATTACCATCTCCAGTGGAACGAGCAGGAACCAGATGAGGAATCCCTGAAGCTCGTATCCAACGACCACCGCGGGATGCAGCGCGGGAATCGACACAGCGGTAAGGTAGAGTACCAGGCGTGTGATGAAAAGCGTGAGGCTCATAAGCCCTCCTCTGTGCAGGGCCGAGGCGCCAATCGGCGCTCCCGGTCCATTCTATCGGCGAGCCGATCTTCCGGTGGCGTACTCGGACAGGTCGGCGCGTGACCGTATCGTTTCGAGCTCGACCTCTTCGAGCAGCATCGATCCAGACGGCGCAGAAATCGCACGCCGTTCGCCGCGATGTCGCAGCCGAAGGGGCGGGAGCGGCAGCGCCGAAGAGCCGATAGTAAGGTCGAGCATGTCGTACGAGTGCGTACCCGCATTTCCCACGCAGTTCGGAAACTGCGTGGTGAAGAGTCGGGCGGTAATGGGAGCCATAGACTCAACGAACGCTCCCAGTCGCTGATCGAACGGTGTCGTAAAGACAAGTATCGATCGGGCCGACGGGTCGCGTGCAAGTGAGTTCGGCTCGGGCTCGAACGGGAGATCGCAGATCTCGCGTGAGAAGACAGCCACCCCATTCTCGTCGTCAATGGTCGAGACGCCTCCCGAGGTGATCACCCGGAAACGAATGCCGGATTCCTCCCGCATGACCGCAAGCATGAACGCGGCGAGCCAACCTTTCGCGTACGCGAGATGTCCCAGGCTCTCGAGACTCTCCATACCGGGCTCTGCGAAGTGACGAAGATAGACGGTGAGTGTTCGATCCTGGTCCTGGGTTTGCGGCGAAATCCTCGTCACGAGCTCGCGAAGCCGTGCCGACGCTTTCCAGTTTATGTCGCGAATCCGGTCGCCGGGAATATACTCCCGCTGGTAGTATCGCTCCTCCTCGGGATTCGTTGTGCGCGTGCTTTCCTGCTCGCCGCTCGCAGCCACCATTCGAGTGATCTCCGGGCCGATAGGAAACGGCGCCTCAATCGATACCGGACGGCGATTTATCGAGCCGAAGCTTCCACGGCTCAGTCCAAATACGTCTCGTATCTCGATCGTGCGACGGAGGCTCAGCCGTCCCGGAAGGGGTACGGCAAGGGGAAGATCGATCCGGTTGACGTCGGGCGATGCAATGTCCTCGAAAACGTGAAACCGCATGCCGTTGCCGCTTCGCAGAGTTCCGGTGACTTTCGCATGGACACGGAAGAAGAACCAGGGACGGATACCGGGGATCGATACTTTCAGTGCAGGTAGATGCGAAGAGCCGAAGGTGCGGGCCGCAGGCGACGGCGGATCGTCCCACGTGACCTCGACATCGCCGAACCGACCGGCTTGCAGCCTCGAAAGCAGCGCCAGCACCAGAGTAACCGCGAGCGCTGCGACGCCGAGCGTTGCCCGATACACATCGGCCCGGACGGAACCGATCGCGACAAACACAATCCCGACAACGAAGACCAGCGTTCCGGTAGCTGTCAGAGGATAGTAACGGCGAAACAGATCAAGAACGCGTCGGGCCGTCGTGGCCGTCTCGCGAACCGTTGTACTCCGCTGTGCCTCGACGCTCGTTGTCGACATAGTCAGCGGCTGCCTGCCTCCACGGGCGTGTTATTCATGACTTCGTCGATGACCTCGATAGCATCCTGAGCCGAGTTCTTCATAACGATACGATGGGTCACCGCCGCCGCGAAGATCTCTTTGACCGTGTCGATCGTCGCATAATCATCTCCGCGGATGAGGCTCAGCGCACGCGCGAGTCGCGATACCTTTACTCCGGTTCGAGGGCTCGCGCCCACGAGCACGTCCGAGTGTTCGCGAGTTCTGCGAACACAGGAGACGATGTAGGAGACAACCTCGTCGTTGATGTATACATCGTCCACCATCGCCTTCCATCTCAGTAGATCGTCGGATCGGACGACCGGCTCGAAGTCCTTCCAGGAGTCACTCTGTCCGTGTTGCCTCACGATGCCGATCTCGCTCTCGGTCGGCGGATACCCCATGGAAAGCTGGATCATGAACCGGTCGAGCTGCGGTGCCGGCAGGGGGAAGAGATGTGAACCCTTGAGGTTCATCGTCGCGATGATGAAAAACGGGTCGTGCAACGGATAGGTGCGTCCTTCAACCGTCACCGACTGCTCTTCCATCGCTTGAAAGAAGCTCCCTTGCGTTTTGGGAGTCAGGAGGTTGATTTCGTCACAGAGCACGAAATGGGAGAAGATCGGACCTTTGTTGAATACGAGGTCGCCCCCCGCACCGCTCATTCGGTTGTAGCCGAGAATATCCTGCGGAAGTAGGTCGACGGTACACTGCACCCGGCTGAAGTCGTCCATAACCGGTGTGTCGGCCGGTGAACTCGAGTCTACCCCGTTTCGTCCGGCGAGCAGCTCGTCGGTAGCACCGCGCTCAGGCCACCGAATGCTCCCCGCAAGCGCACGTGCAAGACTCGTCTTGCCGACTCCGTGATTATCGGCGAGCAGAATATGCCCGCCTGCTATGTGCGCTGCGACAAGATGCTCCAGCTTGAGGCGGTCGATCGAAATTACGCTGCGAATGTTGTCAATCAACGCGGTAACGCCGGCGTTCACGCCGGTCAAAGCTTCGCGGTCCATTACGCCTACAGTAGTTAATCAAACTACATAACGTCAACGCCGATAGTGGCGAAAACTTCTCGCTTTGTAGGAGCTCACATCATCTTCATCGTCCCTTTGTAGTAGCTCAAATCAAGAGCAAGAACGATCGCGCCCTCTCGCTTATCGAGGTCACCGGTAATTTGCTCGATTCGCTCGACGATGGCCGGGACGTGCCGCTCCGGCACGAGAGCGAGAATAGTCTGGCTCGCATTCTTGCTCTCGTTCATGAAACCGATAAACTCGGCGAAGAGCGGCACATTCGATATGTAGCGACCCATGCCGGAGCTTTCGAGTATCGATGCCCCCTCGACCCCGAACTCGAGCAGGAGCTCGAGAATGTCGTACATATACTGCTCGACATACACCGTCACCAGCAAGAGCTTCATCTGCCGTGTGGGGGTAGACGGCGCTGTTTCGGACTGTCCGATGTAGCGTTGAATGACCTCAACGAGCGCTTCGTGCGAGCGTGTCCGGGCGAGTTCCTGCCGCGCGTTTGTGTGCGCGATGATACGTGAGATTCCTGCGAGAATCCGCAGGTGATCCTGGACACGCTCTGCCGGACCGAGAATAACGAAGACCACCCGAACCTTCTTTTTGTCCACTGCGTCGAAGTGAACGCCGCGCGGGAAGACCGCCACGAACATCACGAAATCATCCATCCCCGGAATGCGTGCATGCGGGAGGGCAACCTCCTTGCCGAACGCCGTCGATCCCTGTCGCTCGCGCTCGGCAAGCGCGTGATAGATCGTCTCGGAGTCCACTCCTTCGAGCGCCTTGCTGCGAATCGACAGCTCGGCGAGCTTCCACAAGGCCTGATCCTTATCGCGTGCCGTAAGTCCGACTGCGCAGCAGTTCGGGTCGAGTGCTTCCGAGAGTTCCATTAGTCCTCCAGTTGTAGCGCGCGTCGAACCGCAATCCGTGCGATCAGCGGGCCGACAATCTCATTCACAAAGACCGACAGCAGTACGACATTCAGAACGGTCGCAAGCATCCCTTCGGGCAGTTCGGTTGAACCGTATACCACCAGTACGAGAGCCAACGCCAGGGCAGCATGAGCGAAGAGCCCTGCCCCAAGCCAGCGGCGGAGCGCCGGCTCCGAGCCGGATAGTACTGCTCCGGCGCTTGTGCCGAAATACTTGCCGGCCGCCCGTGCCGCCACGTAAAGAGCGGCGAGAGTCAGCGTCTGCGCCGACAGAAGAGTGCTCGGGGAAAGCCTTGTGCCCGCCAGGACGAAGAACAGCGCGTATACGGGAGGTGTGAGTGGCTCCAGCGATCGAAACACCCTGGTATTTGCGCTGCTGAGGTTTGCCAGTGTCGCTCCGGCAACCATATTGGCAAGAAGTGGCTGCAGGCCGGCCGCCGTTGCGATCGATGTCAAGAGGAACACGAAGCCGAGAGTCAGAATCAGCGTCTCGCCGGTGCTGCCCTGTCGTTTCGTTGCTGCGAACAGAAGATAGCCGACGAGCACTCCCAGAATAAGGGTAGCTGACAACGTCGAGACGAATTGTGTGAGCACGGCCGGAACGCGTACCGCATCGTCGAAGAGCGACGGCGCGAGTGACAAGGTGATGCTGAACAGCGCGATTGCTAACGCATCACCGAGCGCAACATTGCTGAGTAGATGATCTACGAAACGGCCGCGCGCGCGGGTGGCATGAACGACCGTAACGATCGCCGCCGGTGAGGTTGTGCACGCGATCGTGCCGAGTAGTATCGCAATCTGCCACGGAACCGACGCCAGGCTGAGGACCACACTGACGAGCGCAAACGTCAACAGCACCTGACCGGCCGTAGTAGCTGCGACCGTTCGTTCCGTTCTTCGCAGTTTCGATGCCCGAAGCTCGCTACCGATCGTAAAGGCGATCAACCCCAGCGCGATCTCGGTGATGAACGCCGGCTCACCGGCGGCATTCTCGCCAAGCACACCAAGCACGTCGCTACCCATTATGAATCCGGCGACAATGAATCCGGCGATATCGGGCAGTCTGACGGCAATGGCTACCCTGCCGAGGAGATAGCCGATGAGCAGCATAACGCCGATTCCGAGAAGCGGATGCAGAGCGAGAAACCCGAGAACGGCGTCCGAAGACGCCGTAGTGTCAACCGCCATATTTACGTCCGCTGCATGCCATATTCGAGAGAGCCTATGATATACGGGCGAAGATTGTCGATCGATACGATGCTGTCGATACTCCCGACCTGTTTCGCTCGTTCAACGCTGTGAATACGGTCGAACTTCGCCGCGAGCTCGCTCTGTTTCTCGCTTTGCACTTCCTCGTAGACGGCGGCAAAGTCTTTGCGGGTGAACTCTTCCTCTTCCTGCAGCCTCGACTGTGCGTCGATCACCCGTGGGTCCGACCACGCGTCTTTACGCACTACTCCCGGGAACACGACAGCGGCAGCAGGCGCTCCTCCAATTACCGAGGCGTACGCGCCCTCGATGGCGGCCGCATGCAGATTCCGGTTCAAGCGCTTGGAGAACACGACGTATGCGCCACCGTGATACCGGGCGACAACAACAAAGATGATCGGGCCGTCGAAGTTGACGACCGCACGGCCGATCTCCGCCCCGTATTCGAGCTGCAGCTTTCGCAAGCTTTCCGGCGATCCGTCGAAACCGCTGAGGTTCGCGAGTATGACCGCGGGCAGGCGTCCGCTGAATGCGTTCAGCCCTCGCGCGACCTTCTTACTCGAGAGAGGAAACAGCGTGCCGCCGCTCCAGCTCTCCGGACCGTCATGCGGCACTTCACCGATGCGCGAAAGCGATCTACTTTCGATCCCGATCAGTCCGGTGGCGTAGCCACCGACCCGCGCCTCCCATACGACAGCGGTCTCCGCGTCGCGCATGTGTTCCCAGCGCTCGAGATATGGCTGATCGTGGTCTATCACTGCCCGCATAACCTGGCGCATCTCGAACGGCTTCTTTCGCTCGGGATTCAATCTCGAGCTGAAAATGTCACCGATCGTCGAGAAACCTTGACCGAGACCGTCCGAGTACGTTTCTTTGGCGACGTTTCGGTCGGTGGGATCGGCGGTTTCTCTGCGATCGGGGAAGCGTTCACCCGGGCGCGTCCACGTGAGCTCGTAGTGGCGAAAGAGAACCTCATATGCTTCGAAGAGAGTGTTGACGCGAATTTGCGCCTGTCCGTTCGGTTCCATAATCCGCTCGACCCCGCCGATTCCGAGATTGTCTTCGGCGCTTACGCTACCGGAGAAATCGAGAGCCCGCTTACCGGTCAGCAGCATAGCCGCATTCTCGGTCATTATCAGTAGCCCGCGTGTATGCATCAGCATAGTTGCCTCTGCATTCCAGTAGCTCTGGGCCCCGACGTTGATGCCGGAGACGATGATGTTGATCTCGCCTCCACGTTGGGTGAAATCGATAATCCGGCGCAGCGTGGCGGCGGTCCAGTCGAGATTCTCCGTACCGCTGTTCATATCGATCCGCGCGCCGGCTGAGATCGGCAGCCACTCGATGGGGAGAGAGCGCTCCTCGGCGAGGTCGAGCGCTGCATTTACCCGGCGACATTCGCCCTCGCTCAAGCTTCCCATGTCGGTCGTTGGGTCACACAGGACGATCACCCGCTCGAGACCGGAGTCGAATCCCGGGAGATAGCTTCGTATGACTCCGAAGATGATGTTACTTGTCGCCTCGCCGTACGGCCGCCCCTTCACCGATCTCAGGCGGGTCTCGCCGTTCTCGACCTCGATGTCGAACTCCTCGAAATCTCCTTTCGGGAAGCGCTCGTGCACCTGAACCCCGGTGCGGGTGATGAGCTTGATCAGCTCATACGGATAGATGGTCCCTCGTTGGCGGGCACGCACGACCCGCGCGGTGTAGCTGTCGACCGGTTGGAGCGGTTCGAGCGAAGGGGTGCGTCCGCGGAGACTATAGTTGGAACCCGAGATGTTCTCGAAGAGCAGTTCGAGCTCTTCCGGCCCCTGTCCGGACGCGCTCATTCGCCGGCTGTAGACAACGACCTTCTCCAGACCGAGATCGGCGGCCCGAGAGGTAAGCATGTTCGCATAGCTGCGCACCTCGTCGAGACCGACATTGAGAACGCTCCGAACATGAATAATGATACGGTTCCACTGAAGGCGTCGCTTGCGCTTCGCCTGCTCAGCGCGCATCGCGTATACCGCCTCGTTGAACACGTGTTCGAAGGCGACCATACGGCGTATACCGCCCTCGTCATCGCGCTCAAGGCGAGTGCTCGGACCCTCCACGACGGCGACGAACCGCTCGTCGCGATCATTCTCCCTGCTCTGCGCATGCAGCAGCGTAACGAACTCGCTTGCGTAGCAGACCGTTGTTGCGAAGTGCTTGAGCCGGTTCAGCCGTAGCTCCCGGTAGCGCAGCGGGTTGAACGGCCCGCGCAGCTCATCGATCTCCATCCTGCCGTTCGATGGTCTGAAAGTCCGATAGGTGGTGCCGGCCGACTCGATTACCCCCGCCGACACCCATGCAACCGGCAGCGATCGGTCGGAAATCTCGTCGAAGAACGCCTTCGCCCGCTCACTCACGGTGCCGAGCGGTCCGCCGGGAGTCGCCGATACATCGCCGGAAGTCGAACCGCCGCGTACCTTCTCTTCTTCGCCACGTAGATCGTGGAGAATGATAACCTCGGGCTTCGGTTTCCCATCGAGCGCCGCCTCCACCGTGGAGATTACCTCGCGAGCCCGGGTGCTGCCGCTGGAGAAAACAAGCGTGACGTGGTCGCCGTCGCGATCGTGACTTTCGACTCGGACCGAGGGAATCGCATCATCGGGGTTCGGTGTGACAGCGACGATTTCCCGATCCCGATTAAAGCGACGGCCGAGCATTTCGAGTGCGATCAGGCGTCTTCGTCCGGTGTGGCTGTGGATCGCGGTGGCGATGTCGGCGTTCATGCTGTGACCGCTGTCGACAATCCTGTCCATGATGTGCTCGACATCACCACGACGCTCTCCGGCTCGTTCGACCAGCTCGATCGCGCGTCCGATCTGCTCTCTCTTCTCCTCCCGGAGCTCCTCGAGAAACTCCCGGTCTACGAGCCGGTACCGTGCGTGAATCGCGACATCGCCGAGGGCTCGTGCGGTGAACGCAGAGAGCAACGATATCTCATCGAGCAGATCCGAAAGCTCTTCGCGTCGTTCTTCAGGAATCGGCAGCTCTTCGAGAATGAAGATTGCCTGGCGCAACAGCTCCTGTTTCGTCTCTCGATCGCTTCGCGATCGATAGATGCGGTAGAGCATGCTGCGTTCCCGGTCCAGTCCTCCGAACTCCTCCACCGCATATCGGCGCACGACGCGTTGAAGTGCTGCGAGAAACGCCTCAGGCATCCCTTTGTCGCGGTCCACGTGTCGCTTGAAGTAATGGATCAATAACTCACTGAACGTTGCCGGGCGGGCGAACCCTTCGGCGGTAACCTTGTAGTCGCTGAAGAGCTGTCCCACCGTTGCGTATGCGTCCATCGCATCGATGATCAGCTCTGCGTACGCAGAAGCGTCCTTCGAGCCGACCGCTGTGCGCAGGAGTCGGGCCGCTTTCGAGTCGATATCGGCATCGTGGTCGTGGCCGAGGAACACGCCGACGAACTCCCTCTTGACCGCGTCTTCCTCGGCAACTTCGCAGATACCGTCGAACGAAACTCGCGGAGTATCGGTCACTTCCTCGGTGGTCGAGTCGTCGCCCGCCGCCTCGATCTGCAGTAACTCCTGTCCGGCAGCTACCTGCTCTCCCGTTTTCACTGCGATGGAGTCGACGACGCCGTCCTCCGGTGCCTGGACGATCATCTCCATTTTCATCGCCTCGAGGGTCATTACCACATCGCCCTTCGTCACTTGCTGCCCCGGCTGCACCGGAATGCTCAGCACGATGGACGGCGACGGCGCTTTCACCGCACCGCTCGACTCGATTTCGAGCAGATACGGCTGCCCGTCGATTTCGCACTGAATCGTGTCGCCGCGCCCAACGGTCTGGATGTTGTAGCGTTTGCGTCCGTTGAGTAGAAGGGCCTCCTGCTCCCGGCGTAGATACGTGACCTGCTGAGTTGTTCCTTCGATTTCGACCACGTACCGGTTGTCGCCGACCGCCTTGACGTGAGCTTCGTACGGGTGGCCGCGATATCGAAGTGAGCAACTCTGTCCGTGACCGGCACGCACGTCACGCGGATAACCGGCTGTCGAGAGTTGCTGATTGAAATTCGCGAGCTCCTCGCCGCCGGCGGTGAGGTACTGTTCGATCGCGCTCGCTATGAGCGCGATGGCCGCGTCCGGGCCGTCTTTCAGTTCGCGGCGCTCGTTGAGCAGCTCCTCTACGAATCGGGTGTGCACCGCGCCGGACCGTATTCGCTCGTTTGCGAGGAGCGCGAGCAGAAAGCTCCGATTGGTGGTACCGCTCTCGATTCGTATTCTCAACTCGCGGAGCGCTCGCTCGAGGCGTGCCAACGCGGAGATTCGGTTCGGGCCGGATGCGATGATCTTGGCGACCATCGAATCGAATAGACTTGGAATGACGCTCCCCTGCTCGATTCCCGAGTCGACACGGATGCCGGGACCCGCCGGCATCTTGAAGCTCGATACGTCTCCCGGCGCGGGGGTGAAATCGCGATCAGGATCCTCAGCATTCAACCGCGCTTCGACGACGTGACCGGACGGTTGCTGGGTTCTTGGTCCCAATTGGACACCGAAAGCCACATCGATCTGCCCCTTGACCAGATCGATTCCGTAGAGGATTTCGGTTATCGGGTGTTCGACCTGGAGTCGTGTATTCACCTCCATGAAGTAGAACTCGTCGCGATCGAGATCGTAGAGGAACTCAACCGTCCCGGCGCTCTCGTACTCCGCACCGACGAGCAATCGCGCGGCGGCCGCTTCCATTTCCTCGAGTCTCTCTCCGGGAAGGTCGGGCGGAGGAGTCTCTTCGATAATCTTCTGGTTCTTGCGTTGGACCGAGCAGTCGCGTACGCCGAACGTGAGCACGCGTCCATGCCGATCGGCGAGGCACTGCACCTCGAGATGGCGTCCTCTAACGACGAGACGCTCCATGAACAGAATGTCGTTGCCGGTAATGCGGATCGTCTCATCACGGGCCGATGTGAACTGACCGTTCAGCTCATCCGCGGTATTCACGAACCGGATGCCGCGACCACCTCCGGCATTCGCCGCCTTCAGAATGCACGGATACCCGATCTGCTCGGCCATCTTCCGGGCTTCGCCGATCGAGCGCACAGCTCCCTTGCTCCACGGCAGAATCGGCACATCGGTCTGTTCGGCCAGCGTCTTCGCCTCGATCTTGTCGCCGAGCACACGCATCGGCGCGCTTCCGGGCCCGAGAAAGCAGATCGATGCCTCCTCGAGTGCCTTTACGAACTCTGCGTCCTCACTGACGAAGCCCCATCCGGCCCAGACCGCATCGCACCCCTGGCTCCGCAGGGCACCGAGAATCAGTCCGTGGTCCAGGTACGGACTTGCCACCCGGGTATCCACTCGTTCAAAGCTCGACATCGGAATGGCATAATCGGCTTCCTTGGTGAAGAGCGCTTCACTTTCCTCGTCCACGAAGTATGCAACCGTCTGTATCGACGTCCCGTATTCGCTGTTGTATTCCTTTACCGCACGAATGAAACGCATCGCGGCCTCACCGCGGTTCACGATTCCAACTTTTGAGTCTTGCTTCAGCTTCAGCGTTGTGCTCACATCATCCTCCAGGCTGCTGCGGCCTCTTAAGGAGCTCGCCGTTCTCGCCGTCGCCGGCGTGCGGATCAGAAGCAGCGCCGCAGCGCTCACAACGGTAACCCCTAAGTGTATCAACGGACCGACAAGATGTTAAATCTCGGCCGCAGGCCGAATCGAGCGGAAGATTATGATGGAGGTGTCGGGGCGGTCAAGGCGACTTGACCGGGGTCGATTTCTCTCGCATAGTTGCCGCCACGATAACATGTTCGGTGGCCTCGCGATTCTATTGGCATTTCTCGCGATAGGCGAACTGCTCGCCGCGATTCTCGTCCCGCTTCCGGGAAATGTCATAGGCATGATTCTACTCACCGGTGCCTTGCTTTCGGGGCGGCTCACCGTCGCCGCGGTGAAGCGAGCGAGCGATCTGCTCCTCGATAACCTCGCCTTCCTGTTCGTCCCACCCGGGGTTGGAATAATGGTCCACGCATCGACGATCGCCGATAGCTGGGCTGTCATCGCGGGGGCGATCGTCGCAAGCACGCTCATCGTTCTCGTCCTTGTCGGGGTGTTGCAGCAGAGACTCGGTCGCGTCGACGGAAAACACGAGGGAGAGGAGCAGACGGGATGAATGAGTTCTTCACCTCGCCTGTGGTCTGGGTAACACTTTCGCTGCTTCTCTATATGGGGGCGATGCGTATCTATCGCGCTGCCGGAACTCCGCTGTTGCATCCGGTGCTTCTGACGATCGCCGCACTGATAGCGATTCTGGCGCTCCTCGACGTACGGTATGAGACGTATAACGAAGGTGGGCGAATCATCAGCTTTTTCCTCGGGCCGTCGGTTGTCGCGCTCGGTGTGCCTCTTGCCGAGCGGATTCGCGAGCTGCGGCGTCAGGCGCCGGCTCTCGTGGTCACGATCGTCGCCGGCAGCGCCGTCGGTGTGGTGTCGGCGGTGTTGCCGCTTCTGCTGGTCGGCACCGGCGAGAGCATCGTAGTGAGCCTTGCTCCCAAGAGCGTTACGACTCCGATCGCCATGTCGGTGGCTGAACGGGGTGGGGGAGAACCATCTTTGACCGCCGCCTTTGTCGTAATGACCGGGATATTCGGAGCGGTTGTCGGTCCGATCGTTCTCCGTATCGTTGGCGTACGCGATCGGGTGGCATTCGGGTTCGCTCTCGGCGCGGCAGCACACGGAGTCGGTACCGCACGTGCACTCGAAGACGGACGAACCGAGGGAGCCGCCGGTAGTCTCGCTATCTGCCTTAACGGGATCGCCACGAGCGTTCTGACTCCCCCCATACTCGCGTTGCTCTTCTCATTCTGGCCTGTTTGAAGTCGGCGCAATTGTGTTCGAGCCCTCGTTTCCACTACAGTGCACAGCGTGGCAGCAGACCGGCGGCGCGAAAGCGGGGAGCGACACATACGTCCGATGAACGACGACGATCGGCCGGCCGTGCGTGCTATTGTTCGCCGCGCATTCCCGGTCCTGGTGCGTTCCTCATTCACGTTCGGTTCACACACACTGGTGTTCGACGACGGGGCGATCCGCGGTGGTGTGGTAGTGAAGATGTTCGGTCTGCCGAGCGGGCGGCGTGGCGGGCTCGTAGCCTGGATATTCGTCGATCCGGAAGCGCAGGGTCGCGGTATAGGCGGCGAGTTACTCGATGCAGCGCTCGAGCTGCTCGAAGCGAGCGGATGCGAGGAGGTTTTCGCAAACATCTCCGGAGATAACACCGACTCGAGTCGTCGATTCGCCGCGCGGGGTTTCGATGAACTGAGTGCCGGAGCGCTGTTCGCGACGTACGGAATCGGCGCCTTCTCGGTCATTGTTCACGCGAAGCATCTTTTCGACGTCGGCTATTGTCTGTGGCGCCGTCCTGCGCAGCGTCAGTGGCCTCGCCCTCGACTGCAACTGCTGAGCAGCGCGATATTGCATCTTCCGATCGCCGCTCTCATGATCCTCCGCACAACGAATATCCAATACTTCGACCCGATCATCGTGTACCGCCTCACCGGTACGATTGCGCTTTTCCTGTTTTTGCGAGCGCTCGTGAGCTGGGCAGTTGCGACAGTCGCCGGGATGCGTCTTCGCTATCGCATGTGGGAGAGTGGGTTCGTGCTTGCCGCGGTGGCCGCCGTGGCGTTCGGGGTGCTCATGCCGATTCCGGGATCGTTATATCCTCGTGAGCGCGACTGGTCGTTTCCAGACGCAGCGCATGTGCTTGGGCTTATCTCGATCGCGGGACTCATCGCATCAGCGGTCCTCGGCGCTACGGCTACTGTTATCATGGAGCTCGGCGCTCCTCCGGTCGAGGCTCTTCCGTGGCTTGTATGGACGCGGAGGGTTGCTGTTTCTTTTCTTGTGGTAGATGGCGTGTTGCCGGTGTTCCCGTTCGAGGCATACGCGGCGAATCG
>PUOG01000324.1 GCA_003552745.1 Spirochaetaceae bacterium | reverse complement strand
TTTCTCGAGGGAATGGGCCCCGCCGATTGCGTCAACTACGGTGCGGCGCACGGAGCGCTGGCGATGACGACACCGGGTGACACCTCTATGGTGACTCTATCGGATGTCGCCTCGCTCGCCGGGGGTGGCAGCGCCAGGGTCGAGCGATAGCCGACGCCCCGCACGGCAACATGTACGAGTTCACGGATGAGGCCGGCTATCTCGACTATCTGCGGCGTGAGGTCCCGCTTCCGGAGGGGTTTCGCGCCGCTTCCACCGCACTGAGTTTCGTGCCTTCCGAGCGCCCGACCCTTGAACCGTATCGAATGGACCTCAGTGCCCTGGTCACCGAAAGCCCCACCGACTCCTTCGCCGCCGTGTTCACGCAGAATGCGATCGTCGGAG
This sequence comes from Spirochaetaceae bacterium, assembly GCA_003552745.1. Lineage (GTDB taxonomy): Bacteria > Spirochaetota > Spirochaetia > DSM-27196 > SKKC01 > SLAN01. The sequence goes on along the minus strand of PUOG01000324.1, from coordinate 2,781 downwards.
CACCGGTGATTATCGGCCGGCTCCGGCTCGCAGCGCCGACGACCCGCGGTGTTCTCGTAAACAACCGGATCTCGAATGTCTGCGCGCCCGGTGGGGAGAGTGACGCGGAGTATCTATCCGCCGCATTCGCTGCGCAGATCGGCGCCGGCGAGACCGAGCTCTTTCCGGTCAGCACCGGCATTATCGGCTGGAAACTTCCGGTGCCCGCGATGGAACGGGAGCTCCCGACACTCGCGAAGCGTCTTTCGCCTGATCAGGGGTTGGAGTTTGCCACCGGGATCATGACCACCGACAGTTTCGTGAAGATGCGCCGCGCAAGCGTCGGCGAAGGAAGCGTCGTCGGCATTGCGAAGGGTGCCGGGATGATCGAACCGAACATGTCGACCATGCTCGCGTTCGTGGTTACCGATCTCGATGTAAGCCCGGAACTCTGCCGCGACGTTTTGCCCGAGGCGGTCGAGACGAGTTTCAACAGTATCAGCGTGGACAGCGATCAGAGTACAAGCGATATGGCGCTCCTTCTTGCTTCACGCCGCCGCGGCCGCCCCGACGATACGGAGTTTGCCGGCGCGGTAGGAACGGTGTGCGAACTGCTCGCCGAGGATATCGTGCGAAACGGGGAGGGTACGGGGCATGTCATTCGTGTAGAGGTTGACGGCTGTCGCAACGTCTCCGAGGCGAAGAGAATCGGAAAGGCGGTCATAAACAGCCCGCTGGTGAAAACCGCGGTATTCGGTAACGATCCGAATGTAGGGCGGATCGTCGGAGCCATAGGCGACTGCGCCGGTGCGTACGGAATACCGTTGGATCCCGCAGCGTTGCGTGTCGAGATAGGAGCGATGCCGGTCTTCGAGCGGGGCGTCTTCGCGCTTGACCGTGAAAAGGAGATTCATCTATCCTCCTATCTTAAAAGAGCGGCATTGAATCCAAGGCTTCGTGGATTTCCGCAGCATTTGCGGTGCGTAGATATCCACATATCGTGCGGCATCGGAAGCGGGTTCGCGCGGGTTTCGGGAAGTGACCTTTCCGACGAGTACGTACACGAAAACGCAGATTACCGTAGCTGACCGAAGACGCCTCGGATTATCGATCAGCCCCAGGTGGCCGGCAACCGGCACGTGAGGAACGCGTGGATACATCATCAGAACGCCAGACAACCCGACACGCTTCGGTTCGGCCCGCAGGAGACGGTAGCTTCAAGAGTCAGGTCAAGAACTCTTGCGAGCGCCTGGCGGACGTTCGCCGCGAGATTGGCCGCGCTATCGTCGGACAACACTCGGTAATCGACGGGCTTCTCATGGGGATGCTCGTGGGCGGGCACGTAATGCTCGAGGGTGTACCGGGGCTTGCGAAGACGCGAACGATCAGGAGCCTGTCGGATACACTCGACGCGCAGTTCAAGCGCATTCAGTTTACGCCCGATCTTCTGCCTGCCGACCTGGTCGGCACCATGATCTACCGCCAACAGACCGGCGAGTTCGTTCCGCGCAAAGGACCGGTCTTCGCGAATGTCGTACTCGCGGATGAAGTGAATCGCGCCCCCGCAAAGGTTCAGTCGGCGCTGCTGGAGGCGATGGAAGAGCACCAGGTGACCCTGGGCGATGAAACATATCCGCTTCCCGATCCGTTCTTCGTGCTCGCTACCCAGAACCCGATCGAGCAGGAAGGCACCTATCCGCTGCCGGAAGCCCAACTCGATCGTTTCGTTCTGAAGCTTCGGGTAGATTATCCGAGTCCCGAGGACGAACTCGCGATCCTGCATCGTGTCGGTGATCATCAGCAGATCGAGCTCAATCGGGTACTGTTTCAACCGGAGCTCAAGCGACTGCGTGACGTTGCTACCCAGGTGAACGTAGATGCGCGGATCGAGAAATACATCGTCAGGCTCGTACTCGCTTCGCGACAGACGAATCGCAACGCAAACCGCTTCAGTCGCCATATCGACTTCGGGGCAAGCCCGCGGGCGAGCATCTATCTGTACCGCTGTTCCAAGGTCAATGCGCTATTCGACGGCCGTACCTATGTCGTCCCGGATGACGTCAAGGCGGTCGCTCACAACGTTCTTCGGCACCGGATTATACTCAGCTACGAGGCGGAATCGGAGGAGCTCACCACCGACGACGTCGTGACCCAGCTGCTTCAGGCAATTCCGGTACCGTAAAGAGGCGCCGCCGATGGCCCGTTCGGAATCCGATTACCTCCGGCTCATACAACGAGTGAAGCACCTCGAGCTCGCTTCGAGAAAGCTGGTCGACGGGCTCTTCAGCGGAAACTATCGGTCGGTGTTCCGCGGTCCGGGCATAGAGTTCGACGAGGTTCGGGAGTACACCGAAGGGGATGATGCACGTCTCATCGACTGGAATGTCAGTTCGCGCATGCAGAGCGCGTACACGAAGACGTTTCGCGAAGAGCGGGAGTTGCTGCTCTTCCTTCTCGTCGACGTTTCCGGAAGCGTGCGCCCGTTCGAAGCGATGAGTAGTCGCTTCGAGACCGCGGCCGCGCTTACCGCCCTGCTCAGTTTCGCTGCCATCGGAAACAATGATCGGGTCGGAGCGCTGTTTTTCAGCGATCGGATCGAGCACTGGACTTCACCGCTGAAAGGCCGCAAGCATGGGCTGCGCATCATCCAGGATATGCTCTCCGTCGAACCGGAAGGGCGCGGGAGTGATCTCGCGCTTGCATTGCGTACGGCCGGAGAGGTGCTGCCTCGCCGTGGCATTTGCGTGATTATCAGCGACTTCAAGACGAGCAACTACTACCGCGAGCTGAGGACTCTCGCGC
>PUOG01000347.1 GCA_003552745.1 Spirochaetaceae bacterium | reverse complement strand
TCTCCAGTCTCATGCGCGAAGTCGCATTCATGATCGCCGGCGTCGAGCTTCCGGTACGTGAGCCCGATTCCGAAGAGATCGTGCTCGGTGTCGATCGACTGGGAATGCACGTCTCGATGCGCCAACGCCTGCAACCGATGCTCGCGTTCTTCGTCCTGATGATCGAGACGTTCGTTCTCGCCTCGCTCATCGCTTCCGAGATCGCTAATCGGACGGTCACCGCCGTTATCGCGACGCCGGCCAAACTGAGCCACCTTCTGATCGCGAAATCGGTGCACGGGGTTGCGCTCTCGTTCCTGCAGGCGGTTGTCTTGCTGGCTGCGATCGGATCGTTCAACGCCTCCAACTGGTACCTTCTTCTCATCGCCACACTCATCGGTGCAACGATGTTCACCGGTGTTGCCATGATAGTCGGCGCGGCCGGCCGGGATTTTCTCGGGACGCTGTTCGGTTCGATGCTCTGGATTGTACCGCTCGCCGTCCCGGCGCTCGCCGCTCTCATCCCCGGGAGCGTCGCGCCGTGGGTCCGCGTCATTCCGAGCTACGGCGTCATGCGGGTTCTCACCGATGTTGTCGTTTACGGAGCCGGATTCTCCGATGTAGCCGGCGCACTCGGGTTGGCCGCGGCGTGGCTGGTTGTTCTTTTCGGATTCGGACTGTTGACTCTCGGACGCAGGGTGGCGCGACTATGAGAATCGCAACGATCGCTCGGTTATTTCGAAAAGACGCGGCCCTCGGTCCGCGCTCACCGTTCGTTCTCGTAGCGGTGACAATTCCGATCGCTGTGACGCTGGTCATTCAGCTGGTCTTCGGAGACCTGATCGAGGCGAAACCGAGATTCGCACTCGTTGATTATGGAAACTCGGCGTTCAGCCGTGCGATCGCGGATATCGACGGAATCGTCACGACGAGATTGGATGACGCCGATACGCTGCGGCGTGGCGTGCGAGCGCACGACTTCGACGGCGGGCTCGTTCTTCCCTCCGGCTTCGATCGAGCGGTTCAGTCCGGAGAGAAACCGCCGTTGGAGATCTATATCAGCGGCGAGAGCTACGCGGTCGACCGGTTGGTACTCGCGGTGAACACCATCGACCTCATACGGGATATCGAAGGGCGCACGCCTCCGGTCGCTGTGGAAATCGTCGATCTTGGCCGCGGAGATCCGATCTCCCTTTCCACACGCCTCGTGCCGCTGATCGCCATGTATGCGTTCATCATGGCCGGACTCTTCGTGCCCGCTTCGAGTATCGTAGAGGAGCGCGAGCGCCATACGCTACACGCGGTACTGACCACGCCTGCAAGTCTCGCCGATGTACTCGCCGCCAAGGCGATCCTCGGTATCGTGCTCACGTTCATCATGACCACGATTACGCTCGCACTCAATCGTGCACTCGGACCCGACTACGGTTCGATGCTCGGCGTCCTGGCGATGACCTCCGTGTTCTGGGCGCTGCTCGGTGTGCTCGTCGGACTGCTCGCGCGAAGCTCGCAGGCACTCTTCGCAATCGTGAAGGGCGCAGGGCTTCTGCTATTCGCCCCGGTCGTTTTCTACATCTTCCCGCAGTGGCCGCAGTGGATAGCGCAGGTCATCCCGACCTTCTGGGCCATCGATCCGCTATGGCGGATCCTCGCAGACGGCGCCTCGCTCGCCGATGTCGTCGTATCGCTCGCGATCGTCGCCGGGATGTGTGTTCTGCTACTGTTCGCGATCTCCCGGCTTGCGCAACGAATAGTGCATTTAGATTGACCGGCCGACCGGGCAGCACTATTATCTGCTAAAGAGTGTCGAGCGACCGGTGAAAACGATTTGGCGGCGGTTATTTCTTGCCATCTTTCTGGGCGGCTTCATCGCTGTGACGGTACCCGCTTGGTCGCACGATACCTTGTACGACTCCCCTTTTATCGGTATTGCCTACACATATTCCGCATATTTCTCCGATCGATTCTCGACCGCGCGCGCCGGAGCGACGTTCACCTACGGGCCGCCCGGGTGGCGGCTATTGCGGCTCCGGGCGAGCCTCGGTTGGGAGCCTGAGCGGCCGCTGTTCGCCGGTGCCGGCATCGAGGTTCCGGTCTTCGAGCGATTCAACCGTGCTCGCGGCAGAAGCATTGGGCTATTCGTCCTATCGGATCTCTCCTACGGCTTCTGGAACGGTCACCGGCTCACAGCCGACGCCGGACTCGTAGCACTCGTTCCGGTGACGATGGTCGGAGGCGTTGCGCTCGGCGGAGGTGTGACGCATCGCGGCGAGCCGTTCGTGCAGGTCGGCTATATGGCCGGGGTCTTTCCGATTGTCAAATGAGATGGCGGAGGCAGGGCAGCGGTACGGATACTGACATCCGAGAGGAGGCCTCATGAGGAGATTTCACGTAGTTGTCGGAATTGTGCTGCTTGCAGCGCTGCTTGCTCTGTCGGGGTGTATGACCACATTCGCGTCGAATAGCGGAAAGCTGTCATACGCGGAGATTGAAGGAACAACCGAGGGACGAATTCACGAAACCGAAGGATTCGTGTACATACTCCACCCGGAGATCGCTACGCTCGGAACGAAGTACTGGGAAAACCTCGATACGATGGTTGAACCGGCGCTGCGACGCAGCGGCGGAAACGCCGTAACCGATCTCGAGGTCCGGTACGGCTACACGACCGTGGACTTTCTGTTGTCGATGATTGTTCCGTTGGTGAACTGGGGAACAATCGAAGTTGAAGGTACGGCCGTCACTCAATAACGGCCGCATTCGAACTCGTATAGACATATCCCTGTCTTCCGTCACAGCGTGCCCCGATTCCGAAGGGAGTCGGGGCACATCACCATGCCGTGTTCGGTGATACCGTCGCACCGTACGCCTGCTCCTATCGCCAGGGCGGTAACTCGTGAAGAAAGCATTGAAACTCGATACGCCGCTTCTCGGGGTCTTCGGCGTAGAAGTTGTAGATACGATAGCGGGAGTTCTCCGCCGGTTCGGTCGTTGCACGGTCGGCGAGTACCGAGTACATGCGATCGACTCGCTCGCGGTCCGGATAGAAGAAAGTAATGAGCCCATCGGCGTCCGGACGTTCCTGCGGGCGGTCCTGAAACCCGACGAGGAGATTTTCGTGCCGTAAGATGGTGATGGACGGCTGTTCGAGCCATACGTCCATCTCGAGCTGAGCGGTGTAGAACTCAACGATACGTTCGA
>PUOG01000138.1 GCA_003552745.1 Spirochaetaceae bacterium | reverse complement strand
TTGAAGAAGCTTCCCAAGTGATGATGCCTTGAGTGCTCGTTTCCCTCGATAGCGATCATGCCGAGCGTGTCCGGGTCGCGGTTCTCGAACCGCAGGTTTTCCGGCATGCGCTGCGGGATGCTGGCCAGCCGGCGCCGAGACAGGACGCTCGGCTCCAGACCGGAGAAACCGGTCCACGGGTAGGTAACCAGGTCGTGATCGGTGATCGCGAGAATGTCGTAACCGAGGTAGTGATAGAGGTCAACGACCGTATGCGGATTCAGTACGCCGTCGCTGTGCGTCGTGTGCGTGTGGAGATTTCCACGGTAGCGCCGGTCGGCGGCCCAGTCGACCGACGTATACGGATCGAAAATCGACCACATCGGTTCGGGGGCCTCGAATCCGGTTCGCCCCTGTCGTACCAGCGACTCGAATGCGACAAGATCGACACTCCACGATCCGGCAGGATCAGCGGGATACGATCGTGCGGAAACGCTCGTCGAAGTGACCGCCGCAACCGACAACGCGATTGCGAACAGAATTGCCCGGCCGGAGGCGGAGAAGTGATGCGACGATCTCATACTGGACGCCCTTTCGTTGGAATCGCGATTGCCGATGAAGGCCTCTTACCGGGGAAACATCGACAGTTAGCTACGGTAACAGATAATTAGTGTCTCGAAGATTATGGATGGACGTGAACCCCGGGTGGAACAGAACCGGTAATCTCAACGAGTTACGCGGGAAGGTCGGTGGACCGTCTAAGCCGGAACGGTTGAAGTGCGTAACTGCAGCCTCTGCAAAGCGATCACCACCTTCCATCCATAATCTTCGAGACACTTCAGAATTCTCCCGTTGACGAGAGGACTAGACTTAGCTAAACTTATCTCCGTGAAAACGGTGAATGTTCACGAAGCGAAGAGTCAGCTCTCGCGCCTCCTCGCCGCGGTCGAGAAGGGAGAAGAGATCGTCGTCGCGCGAGCAGGGCGTCCGGTCGCGAAGCTCGTCCCGTTTCGGGAGGATCGACCGAAACCGGAGCCGGGAAAGTGGCGCGGGAAGGTATTCATCGACGGGCAGTTCGACGAAGAGGACGATCGCATCACCGCTGCATTCGAAGGACGAGACGCGTGAAGTATCTCGCGGATACGCACGTTTTTCTCTGGTGGATGGCCGATCCCGAGCAGCTCTCGAAAGCGGTCACGGAGACGCTCTTCCGGCAGCCGGGCGAGGTGGCGTTCAGCGCCGTTTCCGGCTGGGAGATCGCGGTGAAGTCGTCGATCGGCAAGCTCGGGGGTGTGCCGATCGACCGGCTCGAAGAGGAGCTTTCCGCGCAGGGCTGGCGAGGACTCTCCTTCACACTGCGCTACCTTCCCACGCTGGCTTCGTTGCCGTTTCACCACCACGACCCGTTCGACCGAGCGCTGGTGGCGCAAGCGATCGACGAGGATCTGACCATTCTCACCCGGGACAGCAAGATCGCTCGCTACGATGTCCGAACGCGCTGGTAAGTGCGCAGCTTCGGCCGAGCTGCTGTAGCCGGGCGGGCGCCATCACTCCGCCGGAACTGTCAGCCGCCGCTCCCACGCCTCGACCGCCCCGGTATCGAGGCGGCGCTGCGCGAGGCCGCGCTGGCCGGCGGTGAGCTCCGGCAAGCTCGCCATCCCTTTGAGCTCCCCGCGGTCGAGCGGTGTGTGGTAGAGCCCCCGGATAATGCGGGATAGCGGCCACTCCGGCTGCGGGCGCTCAGCGAGCTCCATGGTTACGCCGGCTTCGATCGTTCCGGTTTCGATTACGCGATAGAACCATCCGGTGCGCCCGGTCTCCTGCACACGGCGGGCGAGGTCCGGTACCCCGCTGCGATGGGCGAGTTTCCAGCACGGCTGGCGGACCTCGGAGACCTGCAGGATCACCTCTCCAACTCGAAACACATCGCCGACGCACACATTCTCCTCGGTGAGCCCGGTGGTCGATATGTTCTCACCGAAAAACGGCGGCTGTTCGAAGTGGGACGAAGCGTTCGGGAGCTCCGTCTGCCAGAGCCGGTAGTGTTCAAAGGGGTAGTGATGGACCGCCTTCTCCGCGCCGCCGTGGTGGACGGTGTCGCCGTGCGCGTCGCCGGCCGGGCCTTCGGCTTCCACGCGAACCGGGCCGGCCACACGCCTTTTCCGGATCGCGCTCGGCTCGCCGTTCGGGCCGAACACGTCCGCCGAACCCACACACACCGCATCGATCGTCGCTCGCAGCATTGTTGCATCGTATACGGAGTTGAGCGGGGGAATCTACGAGGAGCAGTGTCGGCGAGCCGGCCGTCCCCCGATTCGCAACCGGCTATTCATGTGAGCCGGCACAATGCACGGCAACAGGTGAGTCGCACCGTCTGCCGGCGTCATTAGCGACCGATCGTATTCTCGTATTCGGGAAAGTAGCGTCCTATCACCGGCAGATCGAACGAGCCGAGAATCGCCTCCTTCGGCTCCCGCTCGAGCAGAAACTCGAAGGACTTCTTGACGAGCTCCTCCTTGCTCATGCTTCCACCTGTCAGTTTCCGGTGGTAGTCGTCGGAGAGGGTCACCCGGTGGGAGCTGCTGCCTCCATCCTCAACGGTAACCCGAAACGTATCCCCGTCCTGTTTCTCTACGCGAATCATGCGGCCTCCTGTACAAAGTCAGCGGCCGGCGCGGAGCACCGCGCACTGCCGCACCCGTTGCTCCTGGGGCGCGAGCGCGCGCACCACCGCGGCCTGCGCTGCACCGTTCACTGCTGCACCCGCTCTTTCTGCGGAAACATCTCCTTCCACATCGGATCGAGAATCTCGGCGACGTGCGTGTCGTAATCCCGCATCGAGCGGTGGTAGTCGGAGTCATCCATGGCGAGCTCTGCGTCGGGGTCGATGGGCTTCACGTCGTGCTGGGTAATGAACTGCTCCGCTATCTGATGGTGATCGCGAATCGGGCACGGGAGAAAGAGGTTCTTCACCGGCTCCTTTCCGTCGTGTCCGAGGTAGTCGTTCTGCCAGGCGCGGATGCGTTTGAAGTAGTCGGTAAAGAGCACGCTTGTGATCGTATCGCCCCGCTCGTACATCTCGTACAGATTGTCGATCGCGTAGGGGAAGAAGACACAGGGGGAGATGTTACCGTCCCAGTCGACGTAGAAGTGACCGCCGGAGCGGCCGGCGGCTATGCAGCCCATCGACAGCGGCCCGCTGTTCCAGAAAT
>PUOG01000003.1 GCA_003552745.1 Spirochaetaceae bacterium | reverse complement strand
CCGACCAACCGCTTGTGGTTCCACGTCTCCCGTAACTGCAACCCCTCGGTGCCGCTCGGCTGATCGAGAATCGCTCGTCGCTTTGGATTCACCGCTGATACTCCAAGAAAACGATGGCGGGAAGTGTGCCATCCGGTGTCGCGTCGTGCAATACTATCACTTCGCTCGCTCCGGGGCAAAGGAGGCTCGAAAAACATCGAGATGCGACTTACCGTATCGTTTCCTCCGCTCCAGCACCATATTTGCCGGTTCGCCGAGGGCGATCCCGGGGTGGTGAATGAGGACGAGTGTCGAGGCATGGAGCAGCCTGCTGCGGCCGATCCGGTTCAGTAGGTCGGCGCTGTGCCCGTACTCGAACGGAGGATCAATGTAGATGATGTCGAACGCCTCTTTCGCCGTCATAACGTATCGCTCAACCGGCTGAAAAAGCACGGTGACCGCACCCTCGGCGAGGCTGATGTTCTCACGCACGACTCGGGCATTCCGACGGTCGCGTTCGACCGTCACGACCTCGGGGGCACCGCGACTGGCCGCCTCCACCGCGACAACACCCGAGCCTCCGAAGAGGTCGAGAAAACGGATGCCGTCGAGCGGTCCGAGCATGCCGAAGAAGCTCTCCCGCACTCGATCCATTGTCGGGCGCACGTCGCCCGGTGGCATTCGTAGCGTTCGTCCTCGATAAACCCCTCCGGTGATTCTCATCAATCAGCCCTCGATAACTCGCTCCGAGAACGCGCCGAGCGCTGCGCGGAGCGGTTGGTGTGCAGGTTGCAGGAGTCCGCGATCGTCCGCGAGCACTCGCTCGGCGGCGTGGCGGGCACTCTGAAGCAGCGCGAAGTCGCCGGCGAGATCCGCTATGTGCAGCCGAACGAATCCCGACTGCCGTGTGCCCACCACGTTGCCCGGACCGCGAATCCGCAAATCCTCTTCGGCGATCTCGAATCCGTCGTTCGTGCGATGCATGACCCGCATGCGTTCCTTACCCGCATCGGTCAGCTCCTCCGAATAGAGGAGAAAGCAGTAGCTCTGCAGGTGACTGCGCCCGACGCGGCCGCGCAGCTGGTGCAGCGCCGACAGTCCGAAGCGTTCGGCGTGTTCGATTACCATACACGTGGCGCTTGCCACATCAACCCCGACTTCGACCACGCTCGTGGCGACGAGAATATCGAAATCGCCTCGCGAGAATGCGGCCATCGTCGCTTCCTTTTCTTCCTCCGGAATCCGCGAGTGTACCAGCCCGATCCGTGCCTCCGGGAAGACTTCGCCGGCGAGCATATCGCGCATCGCGGTCGCGTTCTTGATCCCCTCGGTGACCCCTTCCTCGATAAGTGGATAGACGAAGTAGGCGCGATTGCCGCGGGCGATCTCGGCCCGAACCCGCTCGTACACCTTCGCCTCGTTTCCGGCGCGGGCAAGGTGTGTTACGACCGGTTTGCGTCCGGGCGGCATGGTACGGATGGTGGAAATGTCGACATCACCGAAGAGTCCGAGAGCGAGCGTGCGCGGAATCGGCGTCGCGGTGGTAATAAGCAGGTCGGTCTCCGGACCTTTCGCCTGCAGCGCCGCTCGCTGGAGGACGCCGAAGCGCTGTTGTTCGTCGATAATCGCCAGCTTGAGATTGCGGAAGGTGACCTCCGCGGTGAACAGCGCGTGGGTGCCGACTGCCAGATCGACCTCGCCGGCGGCGAGCGCGGCAAGCAACGGTGTACGCATCGATCGCTTCAGCGAGCCGGTGAGAAATGCGGTGCGAATACCGGCCGGCTCGAGCATGCGCGCTGCGTTGTCGGCGTGCTGGCGTGCGAGCAGCTCCGTCGGTGCCATGAGCGCCACCTGGTAACCGCCTTCGATGCACGCCACCGCCGAAAGCAGTGCGACGAGCGTCTTGCCGCTTCCGACATCTCCCTGCAACAGCCGGTGCATCGGTTGAGACGACTCGAGGTCGGAGTGAATCTCCTCGACGGCGCGTTCCTGGTCGTCGGTCAGCGAGAAGGGGAGGGCGCGAGCGAGCGTTCGCCGGCGCTCGACCGGAAGCGGTGTCTTCGACCGTGTCGTCTCCCGTCGAATCAACGCCTCACGGACGATGCGCAGCTGAAGAAGCAGGAACTCTTCGAAGGCGAGCGCCTTCCGTGCGCTCTCCGCATCCGCGACCTGCTCGGGGAAGTGCAGCGAGTGCAGTGCCGCCGACGTCGTCCATCCCTCCGTTCGGCTCGGCGCGGGAAGCGTGGAAACGAGATGCGAGCCGTAGTGGGCGAGTGCGGTTTCGGTCAGTCGCCGCACCCCTCCCTGCGTCAGCGAGCCGGACAGCGGATAGACCGGCAAGATGCGGTCAAATGCTCCGCCCGGAGCATCGACGTGTTCGAATTCGAAGCCGGATGCCTGCAGTTCGCCGTAGCGGTGCTGAAAGTGTCCGAACAGGCGAATCTCCGCGCCGGGCGGCAGCTTAGAGGCGAGGAAGTTGCGGCCGAAACAGAGAAGCGAGGCGTTACGGCCGGAGCCGTCGATCAGCTGCACCTTCAACGTGCGCTTCCCGCTTCGCCCGCCGATGTAGCTGTGATCCACCACGCGAGCGCGTGTATTCACTCGCGCCGAATCGGAGGCGGTCAGATGCTGCAGCGCATCGCCGAAGCTCGCCGGCGTGCGCCGGTCCTCGTACGTGCGCGGAACAAAGAGGAGCAGATCGAGGATGGCCTTGATTCCGAGATTAGCGAGATCGCGTGCCGTTGCGCCGCCGACACCGCGAAGGCGCGAAACCGGTTCGGAGAGCTCCCAGAGGGTCATGCGAACAGCCCCCGCGGCGGCGTCTCAGAACGGTATCTGCGCCAGCAGAATTGCCAGACCGGTCACGGCAATCCGCAGCAGCACGGCGGTGGCGATGCCGATAATCGTTACGACAATAAGTGCATTCCTATAGGTGAAGAACCGATCACGCGCAATTCGCGAAACGATTCGGTAACAGAGCGGCTGCAGCAGGTGATCGAGCGTCATCCAGAGGCGCGTATCGCCGCGGGCACCGACCGCGATCGCGACGATTCGCACGATCATTACGATATTCAGCAGAATCAGGAGAAAGACCGCGGCCGAACCGAGCTGGGACACGATCAAAGCGAGTATGATGCCGAGGCTCACGGTTCCGGTGACCGCAAGAGTGCGAAAGACGTAGGTAGCCACGCTCAGCACCACGATGCCGACGATCGGAGAGAGAT
>PUOG01000126.1 GCA_003552745.1 Spirochaetaceae bacterium | reverse complement strand
TCTCCTGTAACCAGCGATATCGGAGAGAGAGGGATTCGAACCCTCGGTACAGCAGAGCTGTACAACGGATTTCGAGTCCGCCCGATTCAACCACTCTCGCATCTCTCCAAATGGTGTGCCGCCCATACTAAACGGAGTGAGCCGCGCGAATCAACACACGAGGCGAGGAGCTTGTCGGCCTGGCAGCGACCGGCGTTATACGCCGCGGGTTCACGCCGCCGCAGGCCGCTGACGAATGCAACACCTCGAGATGGTAATACCTCTTGTTTCGTGAATTGATTCGCGAACCGCTCTGCACTTCGCCGGTGAGTATGCGTGCCCAAGAGGACTCGAACCTCTGACCTTTAGGTCCGCAACCTAACGCTCTATCCAACTGAGCTATGGGCACTCGCGCATGTCTACGCTCGCGCTTGCGTCCGATGCTACCGCATCGGATTCCCTTCGCGCTTCTCGCGCATTGCCTCGCAATGCGCTTCCGCGCTCCGGCGCTTGCGTCCGATGCTGCCGCATCGGATTCCCTTCGCGCTTCTCGCGCATTGCTTCGCAATGCGCTTCCGCGCTCCGGCGCTTGCGTCCGATGCTACCGCATCGGATTCCCTTCGCGCTTCTCGCGCATTGCTTCGCAATGCGCTTCCGCGCTCCGGCGCGATACGGAGAGGGAGGGATTCGAACCCTCGGTACCCGGATGGGTACAACTCCTTAGCAGGGAGCCCGATTCAGCCGCTCTCGCACCTCTCCGGTCGGGTGCAACCCCCGAAGACTACACCCCGGCGGGATGCCGCCGGCTGTCACTCGCGGAGAGAGTGGGATTCGAACCCACGGAGCCCGGAGGGCTCAACGGTTTTCAAGACCGCCTCATTCGACCACTCTGACATCTCTCCGGGGTGTCGTCTCCAAGTGAGCCCCAACTATAGCTACGGCTCTTCCGTTTGTCAACGCGCCGCGTGGTTCTGCAACCGTTCAATCGGCGGGGGGACGTCCGAAACGGTCAAGGAAATGCGTGACCGCCTCGATATCCGACGCGTGAATGTTGGCGGATCGCGTTGCGATGTAACCGCGATCAAACCGCGTACCCGAGTAAAGCAACCATTGCGCCTTGCTGAACTTCAATCGACTGCGCAGCTCCAGATCTCGCCGTCCGGTAACGCGGGCCCGATCACTGAGCGCCGCTGCGGCATCACGATACGCCTGATACGCGACCACATATGCATCCAACAGATGCTCGCGAGCGCGATCGCTGAGCGTTGCGTTGCGCATGAGTGATTCGGGGACCCGGAGCGATGTGCTGATCTGAAGTTGATCCGGATCATCGATCGCATCGGCGTTCCAATCATACAGATCCGGCCATAAGTGCCGACTCTGCCAGTAGTGCTCCGAAAGATCCCAGAGTGTGTCGCCTTTTTCGACCGAATGGGTCGCGATTACCTCGCGGTCGTCCGGGTCAACTTCATCGTTTTCCGGTTCCTCCTCAGGAGCAGGGCTGATCGGCTCCCGCGGGTCGGTTTCCACCACGGTCACGAGTGTCGGCAGATAGACGAATATCGCTGTCAGGACCGCCGTGAGCACGACGATCTCGAATACGATCAGCTTCACTGCCCGTGAAACGGGCGAGATGTTCACCGGACCATCACTCACTACTTCGCTCCCCTCCTACCTATATAGTATCGATATCTCCCGGCGCTTTATGAAGAGCATTCGCACATATGATACACTCGCGGTCGCCATGGCACCACCGCGCCACTTCGGCGACTCCGCGAATGGCGAGGCGAATCGACTTTGAGCATAAGCGACAGACTGCGGACTACTTTCGAAACGAGCACAGTGCTCGCCGCACGGCAAATCGTAGGGCAGCTGCTTGTCCGGATCGATGAGGACGGATGCCGACGCAGCGGGAGAATCGTTGAAACGGAAGCGTATACCCAATCCGATCCGAGCTCTCACAGCTATCGTGGACCAGGTGAACGGAATGCGCAGATGTTCGGGACGCCGGGTACCGCATACGTCTACCTGATCTACGGCGTTCACCACTGCCTCAATATCACCACGGCTCCGGCGGGCACGGGAGAAGCGGTTCTGATACGTGCACTCGAACCGCTCGATGGCCTGCACGCGATGATGCAAGCGAGATCGGTTACCGACATCGAAGCGCTGTGCAACGGCCCCGGAAAGCTCTGTCAGGCACTGGGAATCGATCGAACGTTCAACGGTACCGATTTGCTGGACTCAAAATCGCCCTTGCGGATCGAACCGGAACGGTACCACCCGCCTCAACGGATCGATAGTACACTCCGGATCGGGCTGAGCATCCCTCAGCGCGAACATCTGCGTTTCGTTGACGGGAAGAGCCGATTTCTCTCACGAAAGCGGGTGCCGGAGTCGGCGGTCACTCAGGTAGATCGTCGCCGGTGAGAAGCCGAAAGAGAGATTCCAGGTCGTCGACGGAGTAGTACGAGATCTCGATTCGGCCACGGTGGTTCGAGCCGTGTATCGAGACCTTGGTACCCAGCTTCTCGATCAGCCGATCCTCGAACTCCCTCATTTCCGCGCTCTTTGCCGGAACGCCGGGGCTTCGGGTGCGCCGATCATCGGTCGCGCCGGTGTTACCCCTATTGCGCTCCGGGCGATTCTCGATTTCCCGTGCACGCTGCTCGGCAACGCGCACTGAAATGCCGCCGTCGACTATCTCCCGCAACAGCTCATTGGCGCGCTCCTGGTTGCTCAGGCTCAGGAGAGCACGGGCATGTCCCGAGCTCACGCGTCCGTCGGCCACCGCCTTTCGAGCCTCCTCGGGAAGCTTCAGTAGGCGAAGCGCGTTGGCGACGGTGGAACGGTTCTTCCCGACCCGCCGCGCGAGCTCATCCTGCCCGATCCCCGCCGACTCCATGATGTCACGGTACGCGGTAGCCTCATCGATAGGCGAAAGATTTTCACGCTGAATATTCTCAATGAGCGCGATCTCGCGTTTTTCGGCGTTACTGAACTCGCTCAATATCGCCGGAATCTCGGTCAGCCCCGCTCGTTCAGCCGCGCGCAGACGCCGCTCGCCGGCGATAATGGTAAAGGTGCCGTCGCTGTCCTGCTCGGCTAGTATCGGCTGTATAACCCCCCTCGAGCGGATCGAGTCGGCAAGCTCTTCGAGCGCATCTTCGGAAATCGCGGTGCGCGGTTGATACGGGTTCGGTTTCAGCTTGTCGAGCGGTACCTTCTGAACTCCCGGCTGGACCGGGGTGGAGGCGGCAGATGTCGGCTCATCGATTTCCTGCGCACTCATGAGCGCATCGATTCCTCTTCCGAGTCCTCTTTTAGCCACGTTCGAGTACCTCCGATGCCAGCTCCCGATAGCTCTTCGCTCCCAGACAGTTCGGATCGTACCGGCTTATCGGCATCGAGTAGCTTGGCGCCTCGCTCAGTCTGACGTTCCGGGGAATGATCGTACGGAACACGATTCTACCGAAATGGGCGACAACCTCTTCGACCACCTCATGGGCAAGTCGTGTACGGGAGTCGTACATGGTGAAGACGATACCTCCGATCTTCAGTTCGGTGTTGAGACGGCTCTGCACACTGCGAATCGTATGCAGCAGCTGTGCCAGTCCTTCGAGAGCGAAGTATTCACACTGTAACGGTATGAACACCTCTTCGGCGGCAACAAGGCCGTTGAGAGTCAGAATACCGAGGCTCGGCGGGCTGTCGATGAGGATGAAGTCGTACCGGCCTGTGAGCGGCTTGATCGCATCCTTCAAAAAGAACTCACGGCGACGCTCTTCGACGAGCTCTATTCCAGCGCCGGCGAGATCCGGACTGGACGGCACAACCCACAAGTTTGCCGAATCGGTACTCTGTACAACGTCGTCGGGACCGGCGCTACGGCTGATCAGCTCGTAGACGCCCGGTTTTGAGCGATCGCCACCGACGCTGCTCGAAAGATTGCCCTGCGGATCAAAATCAACGAGAAGGACTCGCTTTCCCGACTCGGCGAGGTACGCGCCCAGATTAACGGCAGTTGTCGTCTTGCCGACTCCGCCCTTCTGGTTCGCAAAGACTATTACATGCGTCATAAAACATCAGCGATTATAGAACAAGAAGTTGCGGCGGGCCAGCGTCCTCGCACGCAGTCGGCTGAACTGACTCAACAGTACGCCGCATATTACCACCGCCATTCCGGCGACCGTTCCGATCTGTACCCGTTCGCCGAGCACCACGATGCTGAAAAGTGCGGCAAAGACCGGCACGAGGTTCGTCGTAACGTTGGCCCGCGTTGCGCCGAGAACACGTATTCCACGACTGAGGAAGACGAAACTCACTGTCGAAGGGAAGATACCGAGAAACACTACCGCACCGAGAAGCTCGAGCAACGGCTCATAAGATGGCCCGGCGAAGAGCCGCGAGCCGATTGCAGTGAGCCCCGGCAGGTCGAAAAACACCAGAAACGGCGCAAACAGGATGAGTCCGATTACATTCTGCCAGGTGACAACGGTCATTGCCGAGTACTTCTCGGGTAGCTTTCGCAGGGCGATGGAGTACCCCACCGCGGCTATCACCGCCCCGGAGACGAGCAACACCCCGATCGGCTGTGATCGACCTGACTCCGCATCCGAGAGAACGAGAATGAGCACACCGAAGAAACTCAGAATCGCACCGATCACGGTTGCTTTCCCGATGCGCTCGCGAATCACGAAGTGGGCAAAAACCGGTGTGGCGACAGGAATCGTACCCACAACTATCGCCGCCGCCGCCGGAGATGCGTAGAGCAGCCCCGTGTTCTCGGCGAGAAAGTAGAGAAACGGCTGAAAGAACGCTATGATTAGGAAGGTAAGGCGGTGGTTCCGGTCCGGTCGCTGAATGGCTCCAACAACCCGAACGACCATCGATATACGGGAAAAAAGAAGCAGTATGGCGGTGGACACGAGCAGCCGAAGAACGATCAGCGTAATCGGCGGAAGGGTCTGCAGCGCAAGGGCACTGAAGACAAAGCTGAGCCCGAAGAAGAGCATAGCGAGTACGAGCTGCAGATAGACTGTGAGATGCCGCGAATCGATCATACGGAATGAATCCTCATGCCATGAACGGCACGATCGATTCAAGCACCGAAAGCACTATTTGCGAACTTGCACTCAAATCGCTACACTTCATGCAGAGGTACGCCATGGAAGGCATGAACGCAGAGTCGACCTCTCGGGCGCGCGAGCTTTCACACGCTGAGCTCGCCCGGTTTCCGAAGGTCGAGTTGCATCGACATCTTGAAGGCACATTCGAGCTGAACTCCCTCTTTGCGATGTCTCAGCGCAACGGGCTGGATCTGCCGTCCACGTTCGACGAATTCAAGCGGGAGGTACAATTCCCGAAAGATTCAGAGCCCGATTTTCTGACGTTTCTCAGTAAGTTCCGAAATAACTGGTACCGCAGCCTCGACGATGTACGCGAAATAACGTACGAGTCAATCAAGAGTTTCGCCGTCGACGGCCTCCACTACATCGAGCTGCGCTTCTCGCCGGAACACTTCGCCATACACAACGATTTCGACCGCAGGGAGATAACGCGACTCGTGATCGACTCCGGCAACGAAGGTGCTCGCGAGGCAAACGTCCAACTCCGCTATTTGATTACCTTCAACCGCAGCAAACAAACCGAGGATGAGATGCTGACTCTCTACCGAGAGTTGCGAGATCTCGATATTCCCGAAATCGTCGGAATCGATCTCGCCGGCGACGAGATCAACTATCCTCCTGAGCTCTTTCAACGCTTCTTCAAGAAGGTGAGAGACGACGGTCGATTCGGTACCACGATACACGCCGGAGAGGTCACTGACGCGCAGCAGGTATGGGAAGCTCTGACTCTTCTCGGGGCCGACCGGATCGGTCACGGAACCTCGGCGATCGAGGACGAAAAGCTGCAGGAGCGCCTGGCGAATACCGGCGTAGCTCTGGAGCAGTGCATTACTTCCAACCGCCAGACCGGCTCATGGACCGACGAGGAGCAGCATCCGTTCGGAGTCCTCTATCGCCGCGGGGTGAACGTGACGTTGAACTCAGATGACCCGACGATTCAGGACTCGGACTTGACCGACGACTACGTGAAGGCGGTCCGCTATTTCGGCTTGACCGTTGACGATCTCGTACACATCAACGAAAGAACCGTCGATTCGGCGTTCCTCTCCGACGAGGAGAAGCGGCGCCTGAAGAGTACCTACACGAAAGCGGTCGAGGGCTTCCGACACCGGGGCTAACGATCGAGTGAGATCGAACCGCCGGAACGGTCGAGCAAATCGGCATCGAGCTGTTCGATCAGAGTGCGTTCTACCGATAGCGTGAGTCGCACCCGCTCGCCGAAATCTTCGTCAACGATATCAACCCCTTCTCGCGTGCAGGCCTTTTTCACAGCGTCGTAGAGCTCGTACGGTACCGAGAGCCGGAAATCGGTTCGTGGCACGCAACGCCGGACGGTCGCATCGGCTATGACTCGACGCGCGGCATCTCCGTAGGCGCGGACCAAGCCACCGGTGCCGAGCTTCGTTCCACCGAAATAGCGCACGACGGTTATGAGCGTGTTGGTCAGACGAGCGTACCCGATCGCATCGAGGACCGGTCGCCCGGCGGTCCCGTGCGGCTCTCCATCATCACTGCACCCCTCAACGGTGGGGCTCGGCACTCCGGCTGCGAATGCGTAGACCACGTGCGAGGCGGTACTGTGCTCGCTGCGTCGCTCGGTGAGTCGGTCTTTCAGTTGGCCGCTGTCGGAAAGCGGTTCGAGGCGTGCGATGAAGCGGGATCCGCGGTCGTACAGCTCGGAGCCCGTCGCACCGACGGGCTCGCAATACGGTACGAAATCCCCCGAAGCGCCACCGGCGCTTGCCGAATGTTTCACGTGAAACATCCGGACTACTCGGCCTCCTCTTTCGCCACTCTGTCGGCGGCGACCACGAAATCGGGGCGCTCGATATTCACGATCCTCACCCCCGTCGCCTGACGTCCGTAGACCGGAACCGTATCGAGACGAAGCTTGATCGTGTTGCCCTGGCTGGTAATCACCATCACGTCGTCGTCGGGCTCGCCGGCTATCACCCCGACGATTTCCCCACTCTTCTCCGACACCGTCAGGACTTTCTGTCCTCGCGTTCCTCGCCCGTGCGGCGAAAACTGGTCGAAATCCACGCGCTTGCCGTAGCCGAACTCCGTTACCACCACCAGCTGACGGCCGTCACTCACGCTCACCGCGCCGGCAAGCTCATCGTCGTTCTGCAGGCGCACCCCCTGCACCCCTCGCGTCGCCCGACCCATCGCACGCACTTCATCCTCATTGAACCGTAGTGCGAAGCCTCGACGTGTCGTCAGTATGAGGTGCCCCGATCCGGTTGTGAGCATCGCCTGCACTAACTTGTCGCCTTCGTCCAGTCTGATCGCAACGATGCCACGGGTGCGCGCGTTGGCGAAGTCACTGGTACGAACCTTCTTCACCACTCCGCGCGACGTCGCCATGAAAACGTAGCTTTCCTGGTCGAACGCCTTCAGGCTCACGACTGTGGCAATCTCCTCATTCGCAGAAATTGCGATCAGCCCCTTGATGTGCGTCCCGCGCGATGCCCGAGTTGCCTCGGGAATCTCGTGGACCTTCATCCAGTACGCCTTGCCCTCGCTCGTCACGAACATGATGTAGTCGTGAGTACTCGCGATGAACAGATGCTTGATGAAGTCGTCGGCTCGAAGCCTCGTCGACATCGAACCTTTCCCGCCCCGTCCCTGGAGTCGATACGCGCTGACCGGAACCCGCTTGATATAGCCGTCGTTACTCATAACGACGACCATCTCTTCTTTCTGAATCAGGTCCTCGATGTTGATCTGCTCGATTTCGTCGGGGACGATTTCCGTTCGACGCTCGTCGCCGTATTTCTCGGCGATCTCCACCGTCTCACTTCTCACAACCGCGAGGATCTTCTCTTCGCTGGCGAGCAACTCTTTCAGATGCGCGATGAGAGCGCGCACTTCCTCGAGCTCTTCGATTATCTTCCGCGTCTCGAGGCTGGTCAGCTTCTGCAGCCGCATGTCGAGAATCGCCTGCGCCTGGACCTCGGTGAGCTCGAACGTATCCATTAGCCCGCTTCGTGCGACTTCAACGTTCTCGCTCTCGCGAATCAGCCGGATGACCTCATCGATGTTGTCGAGTGCAATCTTCAGGCCGATCAGGATGTGTTCCCGCTCCTCGGCTTTCCGAAGGTCGAACCGGGCGCGTCGGGTGACCACATCTTTCCGGTGGTCGATGAAGCACTGCACCAGCTCCTTGAGATTGAGAACCTTCGGTTTTCCGTCGACAAGTGCGAGCGAGTTCACGTTGAAGTTGGTCTGAAGCTGGGTGTTCTGAAAAAGATGGTTCAGGACGATCTTCGGGCTCGCCCCCTTCTTCAGCTCGATTACGACCCGCATGCCGCTGCGGTCGCTCTCGTCACGGAGATCGGAAATGCCGTCGATCTTCCTGTCCTGTACGAGCTCGGCGATGCGCATGACCATCGCGGCCTTGTTCACCATGTACGGGATCTCGTGAACGATGATCACATCCTTGCCACTTTTTGTGGTCTCGATGGTGAACCGAGCGCGCACCGGGACTCGCCCTTTGCCGGTACGGAAGGCGTCGCGTATTCCACGCCGCCCGTAGATGATCCCGCCGGTCGGGAAGTCCGGCCCCTGAATGTAGCGCATGAGCTCATCGACATCCGCCTCCGGATTATCGATGAGATGGCAGATCGCATCCCCGATCTCACGGAGGTTGTGCGGCGCCATATTCGTGGCCATTCCGACGGCGATTCCGTTGGCTCCGTTGGCCAGCAGATACGGAAAGGCCGCAGGTAGTACTACCGGCTCCTGCAAAGAATCGTCGTAGTTCGTGGTGAAGTCGACGGTCTCTTTCTTGATGTCGCGGATCATTTCCTCGGCGATCTGATCGAGTTTCGCCTCGGTGTAACGCATCGCCGCGGGGGAGTCACCGTCGACCGAACCGAAGTTCCCCTGCCCGCGGATAATCGGGTAGCGCATGCTGAACGTCTGCGCCATCCGAACGAGCGCGTCGTACACCGATTGATCGCCGTGTGGATGATACTTACCGAGAACATCGCCGACGATCCGAGCGCACTTCCGGCTCGGTCGGTCGTAGCGCAGCCCCATCTCATCCATCGAGTGGAGCACACGACGATGAACCGGCTTCAGCCCGTCGCGCACATCGGGCAACGCGCGCGAGACGATCACGCTCAGCGCGTAGTTGAGGAAGCTATCCTTTACCTCGTCCTCGATAGCTACAGGTATAACGTTTCCGCGGTTATCCGCCATGGTGGAGATTCTCCTTATGAGATGTGCGTATGCCGGGTTAGGCCCCGGGCTACACGTCCAGATTCGTCACGCGCAGCGCGTTCTCTTCGATGAAATCACGGCGGGGGGCAACGTGCTCACCCATGAGTGTGGTGAATATTCCCTCGGCCTCGACGGCATCTTCCATCTGGATCTGGATGATGTTCCGGCTCTCCGGGTTCATCGTGGTTTCCCACAGCTGCTCGGCGTTCATCTCCCCGAGACCCTTGTAGCGCTGCCAGACGATCTTTCGGTCGTCACGCCCTTCGCGCATCTCCTCGATCAGGCGATCACGCTCCTGATCGTTGTACGCGTATTCGATTCGTTTACCGTACTGCAGCTTGTAGAGCGGCGGCATCGCGATGTAACAGTGCCCGTTTTCTAACAGTTCGCGCATATAGCGGTAGAAGAAAGTCAGAAGCAGTGTACGGATATGCGAGCCGTCCACATCCGCATCCGCCATGATGATGACCTTGTGATAGCGCAGCTTGGAAAGGTCGAAGTCCGGACCGGCTTGCGCCCCGAGCGCCTGGATGATCGGCTGGAGCTTGTCGTTGCTCAGCACCTTGTCGATGCGTGTCTTCTCGACGTTCAGCATCTTCCCCCACAGCGGAAGAATGGCCTGGAACTCGCGGTCACGGCCGGCCTTCGCACTTCCACCGGCCGAATCACCCTCGACGATATAGATCTCGCACTTACTCGGATCTCGCTCGCTGCAATCGGCGAGTTTGCCGGGCAATCCGCCGGAATCGAGAAAGCTCTTTCGCCGGGTCAAGTCGCGAGCGCGACGCGCGGCCTGCCGCGCTTTCGCAGCGACGATCGTCTTCTCGAGAATGCTCGACACCACCTTCGGATGCTGATCGAAAAAGAAGGTGAGATACTCGTTAACGAAGCTCTCAACGATACCCTTGACCTCGCTGTTGCCGAGCTTACCCTTCGTCTGCCCTTCGAACTGCGGATCCGGCACTTTCACCGAGACGATCGCGGTGAGCCCTTCGCGAACATCCTCGCCGGAGAAGCTTTCATCCATCTTTTTCGCGAGTTTCGGATTGCGCCGAAGAAACTCATTGAGCGTCCGCGTTAACGCACTCTTGAACCCGATGAGGTGCGTGCCGCCGTCGCGTGTATTGATGTTGTTTACGAAGCTGAAGAGCGTTTCGTCGTAGCGATCGTTATACTCGATCGCAATCTCTATCTCCACACCGTCACGCTTGCCTTCCAGATAGACAGCCGGTTTGTGGATTACGGTCTTGTTTTTGTTGAGATACGAGACGAACTCCGCCACTCCGCCGTCGAATTGAAAGTCGTGGCTCTTTTCGGTCGGTGTCCGCCGGTCGGTGATCGTAATCCGAATTCCTTTGTTAAGGAATGCAAGCTCCCGAAGTCGCTTCGACAGCGTATCGTAGCTGAACTCCGTCGACTCGAAGATCGTCTCGTCGGGGATGAATTCGGTCTCGGTACCCGTAACCTTCGTTCCTCCCTGCTCCACGATAGAGCCTTTGGGGATTCCGCACTCGTACTCCTGACTGTAGCAGCGCCCGTCGCGATGGACCGTCACGCGACACCATTGGCTCAGCGCGTTAACGACCGAAACGCCGACACCGTGCAAACCGCCGGAGACCTTGTATGACTCCTTATCGAACTTCCCTCCGGCATGCAGCTGAGTCATGACCAGCTCTAGTGCGCTGATTCCTTCCCCTGTATGCATGTCGATCGGAATGCCGCGTCCGTCGTCGCGGACCCGAACCAGACTGCCGCGCTCGAGCTCAACATGGATCTCGGTGCAGTGCCCGGCGAGCGCCTCATCGATCGAGTTGTCTACGACCTCGTAGACGAGATGGTGCAGGCCGTCGGTGCCGGTGGACCCGATATACATGCCCGGGCGCTTCCGGACCGCCTCGAGGCCTTTCAGGATCTGGATGTTCTGGGCTGAATACGCTTGTTGCATTGGTTACTCGGTTGCGGATTTCTCGACCGTGCCATTATAGGAATTTTCCGCTTCGTGGTAAAGCGACCGGCGATTCTCGGCTGCGACCTTGAATGAGCCGCTTCTATCACATACACTCCTCTGTCGGTTATGGAGTAGATAGCGATGGAAGGTGACACGCTCGGCTATTCGGTGTTCTGGGACGAAGTGATCAATCAGCTTCGATCGGAGATCTCGGAGCAGGAGTTCTCCATGTGGTTCTCCGGTATGAGCTACGTCGGCTGTA
Organism: Spirochaetaceae bacterium; assembly: GCA_003552745.1. Classification (GTDB taxonomy): domain Bacteria; phylum Spirochaetota; class Spirochaetia; order DSM-27196; family SKKC01; genus SLAN01. Next base: position 2,747 of record PUOG01000126.1, on the reverse strand, counting down.
ACGAAGATGCCATTACCGTCTCGGTGCCAAGCTACTTCTACCGAGACCAGGTAAAACAGCGCTATCTCGCCCGAATCGAAGAGAAGCTTCAGGAGCTCTCCGGTCGCAGCTTTTCGCTCGAGTTCGAGATCCGCCCCGCGGCTCGGACCGAGAAACCGATTCCGGCACAGGCACCCGCCCAACCAAAGCAGACGGCGAAGCGACGTACGCCCCACCCCGAGTTACGAGCCGAGTACACCTTCGATAATTTTGTAATTGGAGAAAACAACAGTTTTGCGGCAAATGCTGCTATGGCGATCGCGCGAAACCCTGGAACCGGCTACAATCCGTGCCTCGTCTATGGCGGTGTAGGCCTCGGTAAGACCCATCTTGTTCAGAGCATCGGTAACTCCGTGCACCACGAGTTTCGCGATCTGAAAGTCGTATACGTCACCGCGGAGAACTTCACGAACGAGTTCATTCGAAGCATCCGCGAGAAGAAGATGCACCAGTTCAAGAACAAGTACCGCTACGCCGACGTGCTGCTCATCGATGATATCCACTTCCTTCAGAAGAAGACCGAAACGCAGGAAGAGCTCTTTCACACGTTCAACGCGCTCTACGACGCGAACAAACAGATGGTTTTCACCTGCGATCGTCCGGTCAGCGAGCTGCGCGAGCTCGCCGATCGGCTGCGAAGCCGTTTCGAGCGCGGGCTCAACGTCGATCTACAACCACCGAGCTATGAGACACGCTTTGCCATTCTCAAGAAGAAGATGGAGGCCGCCGGCGCTCAGATTCCCGAAGAGGTAATCAGCCTTATTTCCGCCAATGTCACCACGAATGTCCGCGATCTCGAGAGCGCGTTGACCAAGCTCATCGCATATGCCGAGCTCGTGAACAAGAATATTACGCTCGACATCGCCAAGCAGCAGCTCAAGGATGTGTTTTCGAACCCGAAACAGAGCAACATCAGCATCGATCTTATTCAACGACAGGTGGCCGAATACTTCGGTCTGTCCACAAACGATTTGAAGGGAAAGAAGCGAACCCAGATCATCACCTTTCCCCGGCAGCTGGCAATGTATATTACCCGTGAGATTACCGAGTACTCCACCACGGAAGTCGGCCTCGAGTTCGGCGGCCGGGACCACACGACGGTAATGCACGCGTGCCAGCGCATCGAAAGCAGAATGCGTACCGATGCGACCCTCGAACCGACCATTCAGAACATCATCCGAAACATAAAAGAGAAATCCGCGCGGTAAGTATCGCTTGGGTACACGATGTGAGTAAGTAACCACTGGAAGCCGGATTAACCGCCGGCCGGTGGACGATGTGCATTATATCTGTGTAACCGGCCGCAGTTATCCTTGAGGCAGCCATCGGTGCACACAGGAGTTACGGCGGTTATCCACACTGTACATGCGCCTACTACCAATACTTCTCTCCTCTTTAATAACCAGAAGACGAAGAGGATACCGGACAAGAAAACGATACGAATCCGGAAGCTCGAAACAGACCTCGCCATCCCTTTCCGATAACCCAACGACTGATCCGGGATGCTCGCGTGACCGAGTCGGTGAGAAGCGTCTGTCTCTTCTCGTCAACGCACTCTCCGCTGTTGATCGAATGCGATACCAAGAGAATATCCGAAAAGAGATGATCGAAGTCGATTCCCGACATCGCCGGAACTCGATATGCAGCGTCGCCGACAATAAATGCCTTTCCGACTCTCAACGAGTCGGCATGTGCAGATTGAATACGTACAAGATCGGCTCCATCAAAATCACCGTTGTCTTTGAATCGGCCGGTTCTGTAACGAATCTCGCGTTCTACGGTGTCGGTCTGTGACGCGAGCCGTCTCGCATGTCGTCTCGACATCTTCCGCTCGGCTATGCCGATTCGCTGGTCAACTTCTACGAACCACTGTGCCAGATCGCGACCGATCGGAAGAAGAACTACCGTGCCGTTACTATGGATGTGAATCTCGCAGTCGGTGCCTGCCGGCGTTTTGAACGGATTCGAGACGAGAAACGTCTTGTGATATCGTTTGATACGGAACGGAATAGAGAGCGCCGAACGGATCCTGCTTGCCGATCCGTCGGCCACTACAATATGACGCGCCGAAATCTGATCGTATCGCGCACCACGAATCCTCAGTAATCCGTTGGCGGGAGAGATGGCGACTACCTCGGTCCGAAGCATGGACTCCACGCAGCGATTCCTGACTACCGCGTGCGAGAGTGCGCGACAGAAGCGTTCATTATCGAAGCTGAAGAACGGTACCGATCCATTCGTCCCGGTATCAAATCGGCGAATCAACCTGCTCTTGCGATAGAACGAGACCGATGTGATCTCTTGCGCATATCTGGTTAACGCTTCGTTGAGCTCCCGGTCGAGCAGAATGAGCTCCTGCCGTGGTGGTGCGTGCACTATTCGGGATGCACCTGAGCCACCGTTACCGAGTCTGTTTGCCTGTTCAACGATCATTACCCGTGCACCGCGATCGGCACATACCAATGCGGTGAGTAATCCGGCGGGTCCGCCTCCCACGACGGCGACATCACATCTATACACAGCACGTGTAGAATACTGAAAGGGCTTACGATCGGGGAGTCGTTCGCTTGCGAAAAAGCGGTGCGCACGGTATTTTGGCGCATCAATCAAAGGGAGCCGATCAGAAGGAGCCGACTACTATGATGAAGTTTACATGCGAGCGTGATGTGCTCATCAAGGAAATCTCGGTCGCTCAAGAGATCATCTCT
>PUOG01000046.1 GCA_003552745.1 Spirochaetaceae bacterium | reverse complement strand
GAAGGGCGGCAACCGAACGGTCGGTGAGCCGATTGCCGTTCGGAGCGTCGTTGAACGTGATAATACAGATACCCGATTCGCTCCGGGCTGTGAGCGAATCGCCGTCCGAGGGGTCACGCGCGCTCATAGTTACGATAGAAGTTCTCGACCGAGCGCAGAACCAGACGTCCGCTGCCGCGGTAGTGTTCGTCGAAAAGCTGAGACGGCAAGGCGAAATCGGGAGCGAAATCGGAGGCCTCGATGTGCGATGTGCGTCGTCTCTCGATCTCCTCGTAGGTCGCCACATCGACACTCCGACGTGCGGCGAGCTTCTCATCAACGCGCATCTGTGCGACGCGTTCGGCGGCGTGCTCTCCGATCGTACCGGTGTAGAACTCCCCGATAGCACCCGAACCGTACGCGAAGAGGCCGATTCGTGATCCGGGGCTCGGCGGGTTCTGATCGCCGAGCAGACTCATGAGTCCGGCGAAGTTGCTTGCGCCGTAGGTGCTTCCGACCTGTTGGGCGACCCTCAGCCCCGGCAGAACGCGACGCTCGAAGTCCTCTCGTACCTCCGACTTCTTGCGGCGTTCGACGAGGTTACACAAGGTACGATGGGCCTGGAAGGCCATACCGGGAAACGGGGTATGGTAGAGCAGATAGTCGAAGTCCCGGTCGAAATCGATGCGGTTCTGGTCGAGATAATCGCTCCACGCACCCTCGAGCGCGTCCATATAGGTATAGAGGCTGACCTCATTGTTGCCGACCTCGTGGTGCGCACTCGGCCGGAAGGTATCGTATACGTCGCTGGTCCAGGTCCCGCGAATGCCGTCGTCGAGCTTCAAAACGCCCGGATCGTCACCGACTACGGCCGCGGCTGCGAGGCCTCCGAGGACGAACTCCTCCATCATGTTCAGGTGCATACGGGAAAAATCACTCGAGATAACGAGCGCCTTCTTCCCGCGATTTCGCCCCGAGGCGACCCAATTGAGTGCCGTCTCGAGAGCGGCGATTCCGCTGTAACAGGCGAATTTCGTCTCGAAGTTCCGCACATTGGACGGAAGCTCGAGCGCCGAGTGCACATTCGAACTGATCGGTTTTCCGAAGTCGACACTTCCCTCGGTGCCGACCACCAGCATCCCGATATCTCCGCGGTCGACGAAATCGAAGAGCGGCATGGCGGCGTTCGCTGCCATCGTCACCGTGTCTTCCCAGGTCGGATTGAGGCTCCGTGCCTGGATGAGGAAGTCTTTCACCACCCGGTCGGGATCGCGGTCGCGGGCAGTGGCGAGTGCTCGCTGGTCGAGCGCCATACTCCCGCCGTAGATGTTCAAATGTTCGATTCCGATTTCGCTCATACAATCCCTCCGGATCTGACCTGCGCTCACGGCGCGTAGGTCAGACCTCCGGCAATTCTCAGATTCTCTCCTGTCACGAATGACGCTTCATCTCCGCAGAGATAGAGAACCGCGCCGGCTATGTCGTCGACCGTTCCCATTCGCCCGGCAGGGCAGTGGTCCAGCCAGAACTGTTTCGATGCTTCCGGGACCCCTTCGCCGGTCATATCGGTGGGAACGAGGCCGACGGTGACTATGTTGGATGTGATGCCTTTGCGGCCGTACTCCTTGGCGAGCGTCTGGCTCAAACCGTTCAAACCCGCCTTCGCTGCGGCGTAGTTTGCCTGTCCGCTCGAGCCGTACTGAGCAAGGCTGGAGATGAAGACAATCCGCCCGATCCGGTTGGAGAGAAAGTGCATGAGAAAAGCCCGGGTCAGGTAGAATGGGCCGGACAGATTCGCGTCGATCACCGTCGTCCAGGAGTCGTTGCTCATCGTAACCGCAGCTCCGTCCGCTATCGTTGCAGCGTTGTTGACAACCGCGCGAACGTCGCCGAAATCGTCGATTACCTGCTCGGCGAACGCGTCGATCGCCAGCGGATCGCGAAGATCGAGCGGGTAGGCTCGGACGGTAGCTTCCGGGCCTGCCGTTCGGGACGCTTTGACGACTTCGTCGGCACTTTCGCGACGAGAGAGATATGTGAATGCGACGTTCCATCCTGCCGCTGCAAAACGCTTTACGAGCGTCGCTCCGATCCCGCGCGATCCGCCGCTGATGACTACCGTCATGAGTCGTATCTCCCGATCAGGCTGCAGCAATTGATCCCGCCGAACCCGAAACTGTTCTTGAGCATGTAGCGAACGTCGCAGTCGGCGGTCCTGTTGGCGCAGACGTCGAGGTCGATCTCGGGATCGAGGTTGTCGACATTGATAGTCGGGTGCAGTGTGCCGTGTTTCATCTGGAGTATTCCGGCGATCGTTTCGACCAATGGAGACGCCCAGCACGTATGTCCGAGCATCGACTTGGGAGCGTTGAGCTTCATTCGATAGGCATGATCGCCGAACGTATCCTTGATCGCTTTCACTTCCTGGAGGTCACCGGCCGCGGTTCCCGTTGCATGGCAATTCGCGTAGGAAACGTCGGCCGGATCGACACCCGTATCGGCGAGAAGCTCTCGCATGACGCGGGTCTGTTTCTCTGCGCCCGGCATCGGCAGGTGGTTCGCGTTTACGTTCGCCTTTACGCCGAGGATCTCCGCGTGAATCGTTGCACCGCGAGCGACCGCGCTCTCGAGACTTTCGACGACAAGGGTAGCCGTCCCGTGACTGTAGACGAATCCGTCGCGTTCGGTATCGAACGGGCGGCATGAGCGTTCGGGCTCATCCTGGAACTTCTGACGCACAACCACGCTGTTCAGGATCACGCTCGCCTGAATGTCCGGCGGTGACACATCGAAGAGAGCACCGCAGACTACGCTGCGGTCACACTCGCCGGTGAGAATGTCGCGAACCGCTTCGCGCAGCGCGAGGTTCCCGCTTGCACACGCTCCACCGATCGTGAAACTCGGTCCCTCGATGCCGAGCACCTCGGTGACAAGTGCCGGGACGTTGGGATCGATTGCCTCGACACCGCTCAACGGATCGATATACTCCGGTTCCTCCTGGAACTGAAGCGCGTTCCGGAATATGTAGTTGCTGTTCAGGTTGTGACCGGCCACGATAACGCTGGTGCGGTACGGGTTGTGCGCCTCACCGAAGACCGCGGCGTCGCTGTACGCGTCTATCGCACTGAGGACCGCGGTCTTGGCGGAGAAGGTTGCGCTGCGAAAGAGTTTCTTCGTCTTGCGGTAGCGTTCGTGACCGAGTTCGTGCTCGAAGCGCGAGAGGGAGGAGAGACAGTCGTAGTCGCCGAGATCACCACCGAT
>PUOG01000185.1 GCA_003552745.1 Spirochaetaceae bacterium | reverse complement strand
TTTCCTGGTCGATTCCATACGATCATTCCTTGAGGGCGTTGAGAGCCGCTTCGGGAGACCGCTCGATGATCCGCAGAAGCGCTTTTGCCGCCCCTCCCGGATAGCGCCGACCCTGCTCCCAGTTGCGAAGCGTATCGAGAGAGATGCACAGCCGATCGGCGAACTCTGATTGAGTCATCCCCACCCGCTCGCGAATGTTTCTCACGTATCGAGCCATTTCGATCATGGCCTCCGCCTCGTCGGCTTTCTCGTGCTCGCGGATCTGCTCCTCGGTCGTGTTGTCGAAAACATCCGGATCAAAACGTCCTGTCGGAAGTGTTTCCGGATTATCTGGATCTATTACCACGGTTACGTCGTTCATATTCAGCTACCTCTCTTCGATTGGCTTTGCGAGCGGAGATTATCCGAATCTTGCCGGATCGTCCAGTGAACGACACTCGGTCAACGCGTGGATGTTCATGTAACCACTCAACATACCGACCAGTGAGCTACGGGTTTGCGCGAGGCGCAACGGTCGCAGGCTTGACGACAGGTTTTTTGTGCTTTCATGTATGTATGCGCACGACAATAGATCTTCCGGATGAGCTTTTCCGGCGCGTGAAGGCGGAGGCGGCGCTCAGACAAAAATCGCTGAAGGAGCTCATTACCGAGGCGATCGAGCACGAAATAGGTAGCGATCTGTCGGCACGCGAGAAACGGGTGGAGTTTCCGCTGGTGCGTTCGAAGCGACCGGGTTCGGTGGACCCGGACGCGGATACACTCGCGGAGCTGATCGAATAGTCGCCGGCGCGGCCCCACGCAGCGGCCGCCGGACACGCCGGCGATCGCGGAGCATCGCCTACTCCTCCGGCTCGGCGACCTCCATCGAGTCCCAGTCGGGGACATCGCGGTCGGGAACGCGTGCGAGCAGCTCGTCGACCCCGGGCGAGTATTTCCTTTCGGTTCAGCCCGCGCGTCATGTCTACATCTGCGCCGGGAAAAAGTCGGTATCTTCGAGGTCGACCGGGAGGTCGCGGTAGATACGCAGCGTGTACGGCTGGTCGGGGAAGAGGACGTACTGCTGGTTGATGTAGGCGAGGTCGGTGGCGTCGGCGCGGACGGCGGTCTCGGCGTCGCGCAGCAGGTTGGTGGCGTCCTGGGTGGAGTTGGTCAGGTGGTAGAGGCTGTCGCCGCGGCGGTCGCGGTCGCCGGTCTGTTCGAAGAGGCGATGATAAACGACGCCGAGGTTGTTGTTGGCCATGACCTTGAATTTGATGAGATTGCGATGCTCATCATCACCATCAACATCCAGCTCAATCCCGATGCGCGCCCGTTCGCGCTGCAGAATATCGAGCAGCTCGTGCAGGTACGCTTGCGCGGCGAAGTAGTTGCCGCGGTAGTAGTGGGTGTTCGCCATCGCATAGCGGATGTTTTTCGCCTGCGGATTGTTGGATACCTGTTCGAAGCGATCAACCGCCTCGTCGTAGTCCTCGTTGCGGTAGGCGATCCAGCCGAGCTTGTAGCTCGTCGAGTCGGTGGCGTAGGCGTTCTGCTCGGCGGCGATGAACATTTCGCGCGCGGCGTCGAACTCGGCGCTCTGATAGTAGTAGATGTCGCCTAACTGCGAGTACATCCGCCCGAAGCGCTCCTCGATATCGACGAGATCGCTCGCGCGCGCGGACTCGTAGCGGTCGATCGCCTCGGCGTAGTACTGCTCGGCGGTCAGGTATTCGCCACCTTCGGCGTAGAAGTCGCCGGAGAGGGTGTATGTGTCGATGTGCATCCCCAGGCGGCGCCGGGAGAGCGGTTCGTGCTGCGGGAAGAGGTTGCGTGCGTTGTTCAGCGCGACCTCCTGCTGGCCGCGTTCGCCGGTGTAGTCGAAAAAGCGGGCGAGCTGATAGTGCACGTCGGGCAGCGTTCGATCCTGCGCGCGCGCCCTGTGAAGCATGGCTCGCACGTACTCGATGCGCTCGTAATCGAGGAGGTAGCCGGCGGTTTCCGAATAGATTTCCGGGTTGATGTCGACATCCGGGCGCTGCTCTTCGAACATCTCGACGATCGGCTCGACCTCGCCGAGGTTGTCGGTGCGCACGAAGTAGCGCATGAACCGCTGCATGATCTCGTCGGTGGCGCCGTACAGCTCGTACAGCCGCGCGTAGTGGAAGCGCGCCGGCTCGAACTGCGACGGGTCCTCATCCGCCCAGCGCAGGAAGTTGTCCGCGCGGCCGAGCAGACCGTCATAGTCGGTGACGTCCATGCTGAGCACATCGTCGAAGAGCTCGTCGGCTTTCGGATAGTCGCCGAGGATGCGCGACTCGAAGTCACCGTAGCGCAGCAACCCCTCTCGGTCGTTGGGGAAGCGTTCGATCAGGTCGTCGAACTTCGCCTGGGCAAGGCGGTACTGCCGTTTGCCGATAAACGCGTCGGCGAAGCGGTAGTACCACGACTCGCTCTCCCACACCTCTCGCGCCTCGTCGAAAAACTCGTTGCCGACCGAGTAGCGGTCGTCGGCGATCTCTTCGAGTCCCTGGAGGTAGAGCGAGCGGGCATAGAGGGGGCGATAGATGTAGGTGATCGAGAGATAGATGGCGCCGACGAGCAGCGCGCCGACGATGAGCGCGGTGCGCGCCATCGGCAGGTAGCGGTAGCGCAGCTGGTAGGCGAAGGTGCGCTTCTCGTCCTCGAAGATGACGCCGCTTCGCACCTCGTAGTTTGCCGGCAGGCGGATGCGCTCTCCCTTGAGGCCGCCGGCCACGCGCGCGATTCGCCTCGGTGCGGCTCCCTGCACGAGCAGGTCGACGAGCGGCTTGATCTCCTCGGCGGTATGGTCTCCGCCGCCGATGAGCTCCTCGACGGCTATGCGGAGGTTCAGCGGAATGCTGTCGAGCGTCTCTTTGAGGTGCTCGAACTGCCGGTCGGTGAGGTTGATGCCGGGGCCGATTTCGGTTCCCTCCGCCTCCGGCGGCACCTCGCCCGGAACGGCGGCCGGGTTCAGCTCCTCCTCGTCCGGCTCCTCTCCCTCATCGATGACGCCGAACTCGGCGCCGAAATCACCGAGGGAGAAATCGTCGATGTCGCCGAACTCGCCCTCGTCACCTTCTTCGCCGCCGAAGTCGAAATCCTCTTCTTCTTCGGCCGCGGCGGGCTCGGCACCCGGCGTTTGCTCGCCCGGCTCACCGGTTTCTCCCGATGTGTCCGCTTCGCCCTCCAGCTCGTCCCCGAGGTCGAAACTGAACTCTTCCTCTTCGGCGGCTGCGCCCGCTT
>PUOG01000025.1 GCA_003552745.1 Spirochaetaceae bacterium | reverse complement strand
GGCTTCCCCGAGGCATCGCGCAATGCGCTTTCGAACCGCGGCCACGATACCGGAACCGGCACCTACTGGGGTCACGCGACGGTCATAACCATCGACGACCACGCCGCCGGTGACATGAGCGTCGGCGCCGAAACGCGCGAGGTCGATGCGCTGGGATTGATCCGATAGCGAGATAGATGGGCGACGCACGGGGCCTGCGTTCACCGGGCTCGCGTTCGAGTCGCGGGTGCCCGGCGCCGCCGCGTTCACATCATTCTGCTAATCGAATTGAAACGCGCTTCGCGAGGCTACCTTCTCGATCGGCATACGAGAGCGCTCGCTGTGTTCGCTTTCGAGATGCTTCTCGTTGAGATGCTCCTCGCTTCCCGGATAGCCGACCGCGATAACGGTGACGAGAATCACCTCGTCATCGAGCCCGAGTGCTTCCTTGAGCGCCGGCGCGTCGAAGCCGGCCATCGGATGCACGTAGAGCCCTTCCTTCGTACCCTGCAGAATCAGGTGGGCGGTCGCCATGCCGGTGTCAAAGAGCGCGTAGTTTCTATTCGCATTGAGTTGACAGTCGTCGCGCTCGCGCGTAGCCACGGCGATCAGAACCGGCGCCTTCTTTGCCCAGTAGTTCCCACCGAGCAGGTGCTCGCACAACGTCTCACGAACCTCTCCCTCGTCACCGATGAGAAAGCGCCACGGTTGCTTGTTCGAACAGCTCGCCGCCATGTGTGCCGCCTCGATCATGCGATCGAGCGTCTCCCCTGGCACCGGCTTGCTCTCGTCGATTGCCCTCCGTGCGCGCCGGTGCGTGACTTCTTCGATTATCTCCGACATCTGTGAAACTCCCTGTTATATGAGTCAAGCGGTGACCGCTTCCCTCGCCTTTTCGAACGTCAGCTCCTCGCCGTCGACATCGACGCGTATCGTATCGCCGTCGACGAACTCGTCGCTGAGCAGTCGCTTCGCCAGCGGGTTCTGGAGCTTGCTCGTGATCGCCCGCTTCAACGGCCGCGCGCCGAACGCCGGATCGTATCCTATGCGTGCGAGCAGCGCCCGCGCCTCCGGTGTAATATCGAGCTTCATCTTCCGTTCGGCAAGTCGCTGCTCCACCCGCGCGACCTCCAGATCGACAATCTTCGCAATCTGCTCTTCGCTCAGGCGATGGAACATGATGATCTCGTCGAGCCGGTTCAGGAACTCCGGCTTGAACGTGCTGTGAAGCAGCTGCCGTATCTGAGGCCAGCTCTCCTCCGGATCGTCGGCACTCAGGATCACGTCGCTTCCGATATTGCTCGTCATAATAATGATGGTGTTCCGGAAGTCGACCTGCCTTCCCTGTCCGTCGGTCAACCGGCCCTCGTCGAGCAGCTGTAGCAGCACGTTGAAAACATCCGGATGCGCCTTTTCGATCTCGTCGAAGAGAACGATCGAATACGGCCGGCGTCGAACCACTTCGGTCAACTGACCGCCCTGTTCGTAACCGACGTATCCCGGCGGCGCACCGATCAGACGGCTCACCGAGTACTTCTCCATGTACTCGCTCATGTCGATTCGCGTGAGCGCCCGCTCGTCGTTGAAGAGAAAATCGGCAAGCGTCTTCGCCAGCTCGGTCTTCCCCACCCCGGTGGGACCGATGAACACGAACACGCCCGTCGGGCGGTTCACGTCGCTGAGACCGCTCTTGTTGCGCCGGATCGCATCGCTGACTGCCGTGATCGCTCGCTCCTGACCGATTACCCGGCGGCCGAGTATCCCTTCCAGCTCGAGAAGCTTCTGCATCTCGCTCTTGAGCATCTTCGAAACCGGGATACCGGTCCACGTCGAGACGACCTTCGCCACGTCCTCGTCGGTCACCTCTTCGCGCAGCAGCCGATTCTCCGCCGAAAGATCCTCCATCTCCTGGGTCTTGCGATCGAGCTCTACCTGTGTCTGCGGAATAAGACCGTGCTTGATCTCCGCTGCCCGGTTGAGATTGCCTGCGCGCTCTTCCTGCGCTTCCTCGATATGGAGCTGCTCGATGCGTTGCTTGAGCTCGCGTATCTGTTCGATGATGTCCTTCTCGTTCTGCCACTGCAGCTGCATCGCATCGCGACGACCGCGCAGCTCCGAGAGTTCGTGCTCGATCTTCTCTCGCCGCTCGGTGCTCGCCGCGTCGGTTTCCTTGGAGAGCGCCTGCTTCTCGATGTCGAGCTGGAGTATCCTGCGCTCGAGCTGGTCGAGCTCTACCGGTTGACTCTCGATCTCCATCTTCAGGCGGCTCGCCGCCTCATCTATAAGGTCGATCGCCTTATCCGGCAGGAAGCGCGCGGTGATATAGCGGTCGCTCAGCGTCGCGGCAGCGATCAGCGCCTCGTCGGTAATCCGCACGCCGTGGTGTACCTCATAGCGTTCCTTCAGACCGCGGAGGATCGCAACGGTCGACTCGACGCTCGGCTCTCCGGTCATCACCATCTGGAAGCGCCGCTCGAGCGCCGCATCCTTCTCGATATGCTGCCGGTACTCGTCGAGCGTCGTGGCACCAATGCAGCGCAGCTCACCACGGGCGAGAGCCGGTTTGAGCAGGTTCGAGGCATCGACCGCACCTTCGGCGGCGCCGGCGCCTACGAGCGTATGCAGCTCGTCGATGAAGAGCACGATCTGACCATCGCTCTGCGAGATCTCGTTGATCACGCCCTTCAACCGCTCCTCGAACTCGCCGCGAAACTTTGTACCGGCCACGAGAGCTCCGAGATCGAGCGCGAGCAGCCGTTTGTCCTTCAGACTGTCGGGCACATCGCCGGAGACGATTCTGCGCGCAAGGCCCTCCGCGATCGCGGTTTTTCCCACACCCGGTTCACCGATGAGCACGGGGTTGTTCTTCGTTCGCCGGCTGAGGACCTGCATGACGCGGCGGATCTCCTCATCGCGACCGATCACCGGGTCGAGCTTCTCGCGCCTCGCGAGCGCCGTCAGATCGCGGCAGTACTTGTCGAGCACCTGATACTTGCTTTCGGGGTCCTGATCGGTCACCCGCTGGTTTCCGCGCACGCTCTTGAGCGCGCTCATGACCGCATCGCGGGTAATGCCGAGCCGCTTACACTTCTCGCCTGCCGCGTGCTTCGACTCGAGAATCGCCAGCAGGAGATGCTCGGTGGAGACATACTCGTCCTTGAGGTCTCCCGATTCCTTCTCCGCGCGGTTGAGGACTCCGGTCATCGAGGAGGCGAGCTGCATCTGTGCTCCTTCACCGTGGACCTTCGGCTTCGCCTTCAGCAGCTGTTCAATCTCCTCCTCGATCGCCTGCCGGTCGACGCCGATCCGATCGAGGAGAGGCGGAATGACCCCGCCGTCCTGGCGGAGCATCGCCAGAAGAAGGTGATCCGCATCGAGGGTTGCATGTTTGTACTCCTGTACAATGCTGGAGGCCGCCTGCAGCGCCTCCTGTGCTTTTACCGTCATTCTATCGTAGTTCATAATTCTAATATCTCCATAAACGCTGGTATCGGCAAGTACTATTTCGGCCGCTTGTCACACACAGCGGTCGGCGACTATCCTTTCGGCATGTCCGAACAATCGAACTCTCAGAACGAAAAGCACCCGTCGCTCGAGAATAAAGTCATAATCATGAACGGCTTCAGCTATGAAGAAATTACCAAGATCATGCGCGCGGTCAAAGCTCTTTTCGATAATCCACGCGATTTGATCTTCGCGAAGACCACCGAAAGCAGTCTCGAGATGAAGCTCAGCGACCTCATCATAGACATGAGCGAAGACCATGAGTATCTGAAAAAAAATCCGCCCAACCTGGGCAACCAGGGAGCCGACGGGAACGACGAATGAGGGTAAAGCCGAACATCGAGCCGATGATCCCCTACACACCCGGCCGGCGCGCGCCGGGGGGAATCAAACTCTCGAGCAACGAGAACCCGCTCGGTCCAGCACCGGCGGCCATCGAGGCGCTACGCAGGACCGCCGACTCGATCCACATCTACCCCGACCAGCTCGGCGAACCGCTGCTGCGAGCCATCTCCGACACGCTCGAGATCGACCGTGCGCGTCTCATCATCGGCAACGGATCCGACGAGCTCATGGTTCTCGCATGCGCGGCCTACCTCGACCGCGACGAGAATGCGGTTTCCGCCCGGCACACCTTCAGCCAGTACGAGTACGCCACCCGCCTCTTCTGCGCGGAGTACCGTCCCGTTCCGATGCGCGACTATCGATTCGACGCCGATGCGATCCTGTCGGCAGTGGACCAAGAGACGCGCGTTGTCTGGCTCTGCAATCCGAACAACCCCACCGGCACGGTCATGCCGCCGGCGGAAGTCGAGCGGATTCTACGGTCGCTCGATCGGACGACGCTCGTAATCCTGGACGAGGCGTATCACGATTATATGGATGATGATGACGCACGCCTCGACACCCGCTCGCTCGTCGATCACTATCCGAATCTGCTCGCGCTACGTACATTCTCGAAGATCTACGGCCTCGCGGCGCTGCGGGTCGGATACGGGTTCGGCTCGACCGAGCTCATCGAAGGACTGCGCCGGGTAAAGCAGCCGTTTAACGTCAACGGGGCGGCGATCGCCGCGGCCCACGCCGCGCTCGGCGACCATAAACACCACGCTCATTCGCTGGAGGCGAATCGCGAGGGAAAGCGGCGGCTCTACGATGGGCTGAGCGCGCTCGACCTCGAGTACCTCGAGACTCAGGCCAATTTCGTGACGGTCCGACTTCCGGCGGACGCAACGCCGATTGCCGCCCGCATGCTCGACGACGGAGTTGCCGTTCGGCCGCTCGCCTCGTTCGGCCTTCCGGAGTGGATTCGGGTGACCGTAGGGACAAGCGGGCAGCTTGACCGATTCTTCGAAACTCTCGAGCCGGCACTTCGCTATTGATGGACGCCGGGAGTTCAGTGTACCGTCACGCAGATTTCACATCTCAGAAGCGAGGCACTACCTATCGCATTGCGCAGAATCGGAAACTCGGCGGTAACCGTGCTGATCCTGCTCGCGAGCTGGATTCTGTGGAACGGATCCGTCGAACTGAAAGTCGTTATTGAGGGCGTTGTTTTCGCCCTGATTAGTCTCACGATCACCAATCGCTTTCTGCTCAAGAGCTCGTACGGCGACCGATTCCGGATTCGACCGTGGGTGATTCTGCGCTATATGGCTGTCGTGTTCGTCGAGATATACAAAGCCGGGTTTCAGGCAATCCGGCTGACGCTGACAGATCGACTGAATCTCGGAATTGTGGAAATCGAGACACGGATACATGACGACATTCGCGGCGCATTCATCGCAAACGCTATCACTTTAACGCCGGGAACGGTCACGATCGACTACGACGAAGGGAAGCTCAAAGTCGTATGGATGGATTGCCGGACTGACGATCCGGCGGTCGCCGGCGATATTATCAAGGGACGCTTCGAACGCGTTTTTCCGGAGGACGAGACGACCGAATGAGTATCGAAATAGTGGCGCTGATCGTGCTGATTCCGCTCATGCTCGGCACGATCGTGCGCATCGCTTTCGGCCCTACTACCTGGGATCGCTTGATCGGCATCGGGCTCATAAGCAGCATGGTAACCATCGTCGCGATCGTAATGGCGCTCCACTTCGACGAGAGTTACATGCTTGATGTCGCGCTCATTCTCGCGATCATTGGATTTCTGGCGAAGGTGCTTATCGCCCGCTATATAGAGCGATCGGGCAACGTATGACGGTTATGGTGAATCAGATTCAGGCCATCGTCGGCGGAACGTTCATTGTCTCCGGACTGATCATGCTCGCCTTCGGCGTGTACGCGATTCTGAAACTCGATCGCTTCTATGCCCGACTCGTGGTGACTTCAAAGGTCGAGTCGATGGGCTTCATAACGATCTGTATTGGTGCGATGGTACTCACCGGTTTTTCGCTGTTCTCGCTGAAGATCGTGTTGATTCTGGTTTTCGAGATGCTGACGCTACCGGTCGGCTCGCACGCGGTCGCGCGTTCTGCGTACGCGAACGGTTTCCGTGCACGTACTCTTATCGCTCACAAAACCGAGGGCTCGAAGCACGATGCTTGACGTTGCGATAGTGCTTTTCATGATTCTTTTCGCCACGATTGCGATTCAGTCCAAGCTGTTGCGGCATTCGATCATCGCACTTACGATCTTCTCGCTCTTCGCCGCACTGCTTTTTCTTGTGTATGCCGCGCCCGAGCTCGCTATCGCCGAGTTGGTTATGGGAAGCGGGCTCGTTACCCTGCTCTATCTGACCGCTCTCAAACGCTATCGCTTTTACCGGATCTGCATCGTCTCCGAGCTGCCCGAAGACATAAGCGACCGGTTCATCTCGGAAATCAAGTCAACCGACGCTATGCAGGAGATTCGGATGTTCTGCCGACGCCGGGAACGCGAATTGCAGCTCGTATTCTCGAATGAACCGCTGAACGACGCACTCCGCAACCCGCGCTATAACCTGGTCATGAAGACCGGGCTGAATACGATCACGATTTACGGTGTCGTCGACGACTACATGGTCGTCGAGATGGAGCTCGTGTTTCAGATGCGCCGCTTCGGGGCGGGAATGGGAGTGAACTTCGTTTACTACTCGCCGGAGGAGCTCGAGTGAGATACTTAACGCTCGCGGTTGTGTCGTTTCTCGTTTTCCTGGCCGTCACGGCTATAACGGTGCGCCACGATGAAAGGCTCGAGCCGATTCTCTATGACTACGTAGCTGCGAATTTCCACGATGACACATCGGCACGGAACGCGGTAGCAGCCGTACTTCTGAACTATCGGATGTACGATACGCTGCTCGAGGCCCTCATACTGCTCACCGCCATTATCGGTATGCTGCAGTTTCTCCCCGGTTCCCGAGACGACGGCGGCGGAGGTGGTAATGAGTGACATCCACGAGCTGAGCGAGCCCTCGACGATCACCGCTGTTGTCGTCTCGATACTCTATCCGTTCATGCTCATGCTCGGCTTCTACATCATAATCAACGGCCACTACACGCCGGGTGGGGGATTCCAGGGTGGTGCCACCCTCGCTTCCGTCTTCATTGCCCGCTACATCGTGTTCCCGGTTGAGGACATACGCGATGAGACGGTACACGCGTGGGAGCGGCTCTTCCTCGCGCTCATCGTGCTCGGACCGATTCTGCTGCTCTTCACCGGTTTCGTGAACGAGAATCCGGAGTACCAGATCGCCTATCTCACACTTATGGATATCCTCATCGGGCTGCAGGTCGGACTCGGGCTTTCGGTGGTCGTCTTTCGTTTCGCTTTTTTCCGCGGAGTAGGTAAGCAATGGCGTTGATCGGAATGCTTGATGTGTCGCATCTGACGGTGCTGCTCTTTTTTGTCGGGCTGTACGGGGCAATGACACAGCGCAACATAATAAAGACCGTGATCTCGGTGGGGGTCATGGATATCGCCGCGATCGCCTTCTTCATGCTGGCCAACTATCCGTCCGACGGAAAGCCACCGATCGCCGGAACCCCGATAGAATCGATGGCCGATCCGGTACCGCAGGCGCTTATGATTACCGCGATCGTTATCGGTGTGTCGGTCACCGCTATGTGTCTCGCGATGGCGATGCGGGTGGCCTACCGGTACGACACCTCCGACTGGGACATCCTGATCCGGCGAAACAGGTAAAGGAGACCAGAGAACTCTGATGGCGCCCCTACCGACGATTCCGTTACATCTCCTGGCCCTTCTTCCGGTGACGGTCGCGGCGTTCGGGTTCTTTCTACCTCGCCGGGTGTTTCAGCTGATCGGGCTGGCGACAACGGCGATCGTCGCACTCTTTGCGCTGAATCTCTTCATCGAAGTGCGATGGGGTGCCGAGGTAGTGGAGCTGGTAGCCGGTTGGGGCGACTGGATCGCGATCAAGCTCGTCGCCGACGAGCTCTCCGCGCCGCTCGTGCTGCTAACCGCGGTTTTCATGTTAGGGACCTTTCTCTTCAGCACGCGCGCCTCCTACATGGACAATACCTTTCTCTTTTTGATCATGCTACTTGAGACCGCAGTGATCGCAGCGTTTCTCAGCGGCGATATCTTCAACATCTACGTACTCTTCGAGCTCGGCATGCTCACGGTCGCGATCCTGATCATGTACAAGAAGGACAAGCAATCGGTCTATGACGGCATTTTCTACCTGATGATGAACTTCATCGCGATGGCGTTCATGCTGCTCGGAATCGGTTACCTGTATCGTACGACCGGAGTGCTCGACCTCTTCGCGCTTCACACCCGCATCGGTGAGCTATCCGACCCGAGAAGCGTGGTGGTGCCGTACGCGCTAATAATGACGGCGGTCGCGTTGAAGGCGGCGCTCATGCCACTCTTCGGGTGGCTGCCCCGGGCACACGGTGCACCGAGTGCTCCGAGCATCGTGTCGGCAATACTCTCCGGTGTGCAGGTCAAGTTCGGCGTCTATCTACTCGTCCGAATCCAGTGGGTCTTCTCTCCGGCAATCGACGCCGCACCGTTTTTTGCGGTTGTCGGATTCGTCACCGCGGTCGTCGGTTTTCTCCTCGCGATCGCACAGAAGGACATCAAACTCATTCTCGCCTACCATACGGTAAGCCAGGTTGGCCTCATCGTGCTCGGGCTCAATCTCGGCCCGGAGGTCGCATACTGGGGCGGTTTGATGCATATCGTTAACCACGCACTGTTCAAGGGGCTACTCTTTCTTACCGCCGGGATTATCATCGAGGAGTACGGCACGCGCTACTACAACGAGATTCGCGGCGTGTTCCGGCGAATGCCGATCGTTGGTATTGCTGCGCTTGCCGGTGTGCTCGGCATTACGGGGGCGCCGTTTTTCAACGGCAGCATCTCCAAGTACTTCATCCAGCGCGGTATGCAGGGCAACCTCGGAGAGCTTGGTATCTACATCATAAACTTCGGCACGCTCGTCTCTTTCGTGAAGTACTCGACGATTCTCTTCGGGAAACCAACCACGGATGCCCCGGTAGACCGCGATCCGTTCGTCGGGGGAGTGTCGCTGACGTTCGGCCTCGCCTGTCTCGCCGGCGGTATCTTCGGAGGGGCTGCGATCGCCCTGCTCTTCGGACAGGAGTACTCGATCGCCGGTGCCTACGAAGCAGAGAAGATCATCGCGTTCGTGGCGACACTCGTGCTCGGCGTTCTGAGCTACCGGTTCATCGTCGAGCGAATCGGCGGCTTTCTCGAGTCGGTGCGCACCTATCGATTCAACTTCAACCAGGTTACGATGTTTCTCACCGCATTCTTTGTGTCACTCTTGGCCTACGCGTACTTCACCATTTGAGTGGCCGTGCAGGGTACACGGCCGGCACAAACGATCGCGCGCACCACATCGTTACGCGAGCGTCGAGTAGACCATGAACGCACCGACTGCAACGACCGCTACCGCGAATATCGTGCGCAGCAGCCTCGACGGCAGGTAGCGCTTCGCCACCGCCCCGCCCTGCATCCCGAAGAAACTGCCGGCGGCGAATACAAGGGCAGCCACGACGGGAATCGTATCGGCGGCCCCGACGTTCGAGATGAACCCGGAGACCGACGTGAGCGCGATCGCAACCAGCGAAGTTGCGAGTGCGTGCTGGATCGAAACCCCAGCCACGAGCAGTAGCGCCGGCACGAGCAGGAAACCTCCACCGACACCGAAGAGACCGGAGAGGAATCCGGTCAACGCCCCGGCGCCGAGCAGTTTCGACGCACACGAGAGAGTCGGCTGGGGTCGGCCGTGTTCGTCGGTGCGACAGGCAAAGCTACCGGCAGCCGGAACTTCGGTGCTCGACGAACCACGCAGCATCTGAACACCGACCACTACCATCAGGGCCGCGAATAGGATCACCACCAGATCGTCGGACATACCCGCACCGGCGAGTGCGCCGAGCGGGGCGACCGCGATACCACCGACTCCCAGGATCAGGCCGGCACGCCACAATACCTGCCCGCTCTTTGCCTGGATAATGGCGCCGAAAAGAGATGTTCCCCCGACGATTACCAACGACATGGCTACCGCGGTGCGAAGCTCCATTCCCAGCCCGTAAACGAGAAGCGGTACCGCGAGGATAGAGCCCCCTCCCCCGGTCAGTCCGAGGGAGAGACCTACGAGGAGACCGAAAGCCGCGGCGAGAACCACCGTCACCGGTTCCATGGTATCGCCTTCTCGCTTACGCCGCCGATGCGGTCATGCAGTGCTCACAGTCACCGTCGAGCAGCACGACATCGTGGCCAATCGATGCGAGGAAGGATGCGGCGATCGCAGCTCGACGCCCGGTACGACAATATACGTAGTATCGCTTCCCGGTTTCGAGCTTCTCGAGCTGCGTCCGGATCCGCGTGTGCGGAACGTGGAGTGCACCCTCGACGTGAGCACTTGCGAATTCGTCACTGCGACGTACGTCGAGCACCACGTCGTTCTCCCCGAGTTTGTCGATGGAGAAGTCCTGGAATCGCTCGGACGCGAGAGTGGTAAGATGATTCGGCGCGTGCTCTTTCAGCTCATCGAAGCGAACATAGCCGACGATGTGATCAAAGCCGATTCGATAGAGAAGCCGCACTGCGGTGTCGGCATCCTCGTCGCTTTCGAGTACGAGGAGAACGCGCTCGTCGGCGGTAACGACGGAACCGGCGGCATTCGTAAACTCCGTACCCTTCATCGGTGCGTTGATCGCCTGCGGCAGGCGCTCGGCGAGGAACGCCTCACGGCTTCGTCGTGTATCGAGCACACGCGTCTGCGGCTTCGCCGCCTCCGAGACGAACGCTGCCGGATCGAGATGACGTGCCTCCGGTGCACCGCCGGTAACCTCGATGCCGTCGCGGTTAACCTGCTTCATGCGTGCAAAGTAGAGCGGAGGCTCCGGCTGACCGCTCAACACCTCACCGACAAACCGCTCCGGCTTCGTAAGCGCGAGCGACAGCGCGCCGTTGAAACGGCGCTCATAGCCGAGAGTTGAAGTCGGAACCGCACCCAGGGCCTTTCCGCACGCACTTCCCGCTCCATGTCCCGGAAGCACCTGTAGAAACTCCGGCAGATCTTCGAGTCTCGTGGCGAGCGAACCGGCGAGCATTCGCGCCGACGGCTCCATTGCTCCCGCTACTCCGGCTGCCGACTCGAGTAGATCGGGACGACCGACGTCACCAACGAACAGGAAGTCGCCGGTGATGATTGCGATCGGCTCGGTTGCACCCCCACCGCGGTCGGTTACGAGGAAGCTCATGTGCTCCGGTGTGTGCCCGGGGCTATGCACGGCCTTGAACTCGATATTGCCGACGGAGAACGTGGATCCATCTTCCAGAAATATCGTATTCGGTCGATCGCCGACCCAATTGTACGACCAATCGGGACCACCCTTTCCTGAAAGGTAAAGGGTAATATCGGAATCGCGTGCGAACTCCTGGGCACCGCTGACGAAGTCGGCGTGGATGTGGGTCTCGGCCACCGCGGTAATCCGGAGATCGTTCTCCCGAGCGATACGATGGTACTGGTCTATGTCGCGTTCGGGATCGATCACGATCGCATCCCCGCTCGCCTGGCACCCGATAATATAAGCCGCCTGTGCGAGCCCGGTATCGTAAACCTGTTTCATGAACATATGCCTTCTCCTTTACAAAAACCAATATATTAAATTATAGCTACATTGACAAGAGGAAATATATGTATTATTTCATCTGAAGCAGAAATACAACCGAAGCAAGGAGAACGATTTATATGTGGGATGCAATTACCGGACCGTGGCCATGGTACGTGACCGGTCCACTACTCGGTTTGATGGTACCGATACTGATGTTCGCGGGTAACAAGCACTTCGGTGTGTCGACTTCGCTGCAGCACATCTGCGCTGCAACAATCAAGCCGAAGGCCAAGTACTTTCAGTACGACTGGAAAAAGCAGGCGTGGAGCCTCGTATTCGTGGCGGGAACGATCCTCGGCGGGATCGTGGCCGTCACGCTGTTGGGAGCCGACACGGCGCCGGCGCTCTCCGAGGGTGGTCGAGAGCTCTTTGCCGCATGGGGGCTGGAAGGTCCGGCGCAGTTGCAGCCGGCGGAGATATACGCACTTACCGGTGGAAATATCGTACGACCGCTGCTCTCGCTCGGACTCGGCGGCTTTCTCGTCGGATTCGGCGCGCGCTACGCCGGAGGGTGCACCTCCGGCCACGCGATCATGGGCACTTCTCTGCTGAACCCCGGATCGTACGTCGCTGCGATCTCGTTTCTGGTCGGGGGATTCGCCGTATCGAATCTCATCGTTCCGCTCATAGTGAGTCTTTAAATAGGAGGCGAGTATGGCGTTACTGAAATATCTGATTATCGGAATCTATTTCGGCATTGTGCTGGTGAAAGGAGAGGTCGTCTCCTGGTACCGCATTCAGGAGATGTTCCATCTGCAGTCACCGTACATGTACCTCGTGATCGGCAGTGCGGTCGTGGTCGGCATTATCACCGTGCAGCTGGTTAAGCGCTTTGACCTCAAGTCATTCGGGGGCGAGGAGATAAACCTCAAGGGAAAGCCTTTCAACAAGATCGGCAATACCGCCGGGGGTGTGATCTTCGGTTTCGGCTGGGCGCTCGCCGGAGCGTGTCCGGGTCCGATGTATTCGCTTCTCGGTGCCGGCTATTGGAGCATCCTGATCGCTGTCTTTTTCGCCCTGCTCGGGGCGCTCGTATACGGCTATCTGAAACCTGTGCTTCCGCATTAGCCTCACCGGCGCCGCCTTCCGCTTTCAGCGCGTGGGCGGCGCGACCACCATCTTCGTCGATGGTCGGGCGGCGATAAGGGGCCGCAATGCGAGACCGCAATGCGAGAGTGGCATGCGACCTCCGGGCCGTGATATGGTGTCAGCCATGAGAGGAGCGGTATTCACTGGATTTCTCGTCGCACTGATCGCATTGACAGCGGTCGGCAGCGCAATGGCCTACGATGACGATGCGTACTTCGAGATCGCCAACGCGGTTCTCTCCGGCGAGCCGTCGCTCGAGGAGTTCGCCTCCCTTCGCGAGGCATACGCGCGAACGAGTTGGTACAACCCCGTACCGGACCGAACGTCGCTCGAACCGCTCGATGAGGCGATCGATACCGGTGACTTCGAAGCCGCCAACGACTTCATCAATTCCAACTACTTCTACTTCATGCCGATTATCGATTTCCATCTCTCCGCGATGGCCACCTACCGTGAGCTCGACGACAACGAGACTCACGAATGGCACGAGTGGTTTCTCCAGCGATTACTCGATGCCATATTCGAGAGCGGTGACGGCCAGAGCGCCGAAACGGCATTCGACAGCATCTACGAGCGTGAACAATTCGTTGTGCTCGAGATACTTGGACTCGAACCGCAGGATCGCCGCGAAGAGTCCTCTGCCGGCCGACTGCTCTACATATATGACGCTGTTGACGAGACAGGCGAATCTCAGGAGGTCTATTTCGACTTCACTGTCGCCGAAGAGTGGCGCTCTCGCGAAGCAGACTAGTTTCACGATTACGCACTAAAGGCCGATGTCGCTCGTGTCCAGCAGCGACGCGAGGCGGTCGACCGCATGCACGATCTCGTCCTTGTCCTCTTGCGATAGCTGCTCGAAGCGCTCAATGAAATCGGCGTTCAACGGCGGAGGCGCATCGGCGAGCCCCCGCACTCCGGCGTCGGTAATCTCAACGGTGATCTGCCGCCGATCAATGGCACTTCGAACCCGTTGAACGAGCCGTTCGCGCTCCAATCGATCGACTATACCGGTCGTAGTGGAGTTGTTCAGCGCAAGAATGTGCGTCAGGCGACTGAATGTAATCGGGCCGTGCTCGTGGATTTCCCGGAGACAGATGATCTGCGGGAGCGTGAGCTTGAAGCTTTCCTGAAGGTACTTGGAGTGCTTGTTAATGGCATGCGCTATCTTTCGAAGTCGCTTGGTGATATGGATATAGATGGGATCAACAAGAACGTCATCCGAATGTGTTGCCTGCGCCATTTCAAGTCTTCCTCTTAATTGATAAGTACACACGCCGCGCAGCGGTTGTCAACATACTACTACGTCGAAGTTGAAATATTTTCGACACGAGCAGTCTCTACCGCAAAAAAGTCAGGAATTTTGCGATAGAGGGTTTGCGAACGCGCGGAAATCCGTTATTCTTCTTGTCGCGATATTTGGGACTGAAATCTTATGGATTACACTTTTCGGTATACCCATGAGATCGAAACAAACGATAAGGAGTTTATCATGAAAGACAATCGTTATCTGTTTACATCGGAGTCGGTCAGCGAAGGCCACCCGGACAAGGTCGCCGACCAGGTTTCGGACGCCGTTCTCGATGCGTGCCTCGACCAGGACCCGGAATCGAGAGTTGCGTGCGAAACCTTCACCACCACTGGAATGGTTCTCGTCGGAGGTGAGATAACCACCGAGGCTAACTACGACGTACAGGAACTTGCCCGCAACGTCGTACGCGAGATCGGGTATACCGATCCGTCGTTCGGGATCGATGCCGACAGCATGAGTGTTGTGAGCACGCTACACTCCCAGAGCCCCGACATCTC
>PUOG01000282.1 GCA_003552745.1 Spirochaetaceae bacterium | reverse complement strand
GTGCCTGCGCGCCGAGGCCGAGAAAGCCGAGTCCGGCCGCCCAGAGAATCGAGGTGGCGATCTGGAAGGTGCTCTGCACGATGATGGGAGCGAGACAGTTGGGAAGAATGTGGCGGAACACAATGCTTGCATCGCCGAGGCCCGCCGCACGCGCCGCCTCGACATAACTCTGCTCCTTCGCCGCGAGGACGGACCCCCGTACCAGTCGCGCATAGATCGGCACGCTCGCAATGCCGGTGGCGATCATGACGTTCTGCACTCCAACACCGAGCACCGTAACGACGATGATAGCAAGTAGTATTCCCGGAAAGGCGATCATTATGTCGATGATACGTTGGGTGAATATATCGAGCTTGCCGCCGTAGAAACCGCTTATCGCTCCGATTGGAACGCCGACCGCGACGCCGATCGCCACCGAGATCAAGCCGATATTCAGCGATATCCGGCTTCCATAAAGCATCCGGCTGAACAGGTCACGCCCAAGCGCGTCGGTGCCGAGCCAGTGGACCGAGCTCGGAGGTTGCAACCGCATGGTCAGGTCATTCTGAATCGGATTGTGGGTTGCCAGGAAAGGAGCGAATACCGCTCCAATAACGAAGATCCCGATAATGAGTATACCGATAACCGCACCGCGGTTACGAAAGAGATGCTTTCCGACCTGATGCCATTCCGAAACGCCGCGCCGTCGAGGCGCTCCTACCGCCCCGGTCAATACCTCGTCTTCGAGATCAACCGGCGGGATTTCCGCATCTTCGTAGCCGTGACTCTGTGTACCGGTGCCCGGAATTTCGTTCGTTTCCATCTCAGCTCACTCCCCGGCTTCGCCCTGATAGTGTATCCGCGGATCGAGGAATGCATAGGTAACGTCGACGACGAGATTGATGATAACGAAGAGAAACGCCATCAACATGACCGTTCCCTGTACAACCGGGTAATCGCGACGCAGGATCGAATCTACGAGCAGCCGCCCGATTCCGGGCCACGCAAAGACCGTCTCGGTCAGTACCGCCCCGCCGAGCAGAATTCCGAACTGCAGTCCCATGACCGTGACAACCGGAATCAACGCATTCTTCAGCGCATGCTTGTAGATAACAAAACGCTCGTTCAATCCTTTCGCCCGCGCAGTAGTAATGAAGTCCTGTCTCAACACCTCCAGCATGCTCGAACGGGTAATGCGCGCCATGAGCCCGGCGCTCGCCATGCCGAGGGTGATGCTCGGCAGCACCAGGTGGCGCCACGTGCCGATACCGGTCGCCGGGAGTATTCGCATGTTCACCGCGAAGAGCAGTTGCAGCATAAGCGCCATCCAGAAGACCGGCGCGGCCACACCGACAAGCGCGAAAAGCATGCTCACGTTGTCGAACATCGAGTTCCGCCTGGTGGCCGAAACGATTCCGGCCGACACCCCGATTACCGTCGCGATCACCAGCGCAGTCGTAGCAAGCAGGAATGTTCTCGGAAACCGTTCGCCGATCTCGGTCGCTACCGGTCGCCGACTGAACGTCGATGTGCCGAGTTGTCCGCGCGCGAGATCAGACATGAAAATGCCGAACTGTACCGGCAGCGGTTCATCGAGCCGGTACCGTGCCCGTACCTGCTCGATGAACTCCGGAGTCGCCTGGACACCGGCAATGGCTCGCGCGGGATCTCCCGGGATCAGCCTGATGATCGAGAACACAAGTAGTGCCACTCCGAAAATGACCGGAATGGTGAGAAGCAATCTTCGCGCAATGTATTGATACACGAGTTCCTGACTCCGCAGTTGTCGATTCCGGCCGGAGGCCGGCGGAACGGTACCGTCAGGCCCGATTCCACCGGCCAAGGCCGGATCGATCACTCCTCGATGAAGAAGGCCTCCCAGGCGCTTACGTTCTCGAGTGGATGATGGATCAGCCCGCCGACGTTCGAGCGCTGCGCGTTGATCTGTCCCTCGTTGTGCAGGTAGAGCCACGGAGCGTCGTCCCAGATCAGCTCGATCGCCTCCGCGTAGAGATCCTCTCGTACCGACGGTTCGGTTTCAACACGAGCCCTGTCGAGGATGTCGTCTACATCTTCGTTGCTGTAGAAGCTGCGGTTGTTGCCGTCGGGATTCCACTGCCGGGTGTGCAGAAGCGCGTAGAGGCCGTAATCGGCGTCGAGGGTTACCGTACCCCACCCGAGCATGAACATCTGGTACTCGGCCTGATCGACCGGTTGGCCGGTGAAATCGAGGTAGGCGCCCCACTCGCGGGTCTCGAGGGTTATGTCGAGGCCGATCTCGTTGAGCATACCCTGCACCGCTTCGGCGATAGTCGAGTCGAGCAGATAGCGTCCGGTCGGATGGTGCAGCGTTGCGCTGAAGCCGTCGGGATACCCGGCGTCGGCGAGAAGCTCGCGCGCACGATCGGGGTCGTACTCGTACGGACCGGCCGAAGTGTGCCCGAATACCGCCGGTACGACCGGTGCGTCGGCGACGAAGGCGTTGCCGTCGAGGATCGCGTCGACGATTGCGTCCTTATCGACCGCGTAGTTGAACGCCTTCCGGACGCGAGGATCGTCGAACGGCTCCGACTGATAGTTGAAACCGATATAGATGGTGCGAACGCTCGTCTCGTAGACCACGTCGATCTCCGGGTCGGCGTCGAGCCGGTCGGCGTCCTGCGGCGGAACGCGCATGACCGCATCGGCTTCGCCGGTCTCGAGTGCAACCATTCGTGCCGAGTCTTCCGGGATAAACTGGAATACGAGATTCGGGATCTCCGGCCGCGGTCCCCAGTAGTCCTCGTTTCGTACCATGGTGATGCTGTCACCACGGCTCCAGTTCACGAGCTCGTACGGACCGGTTCCCACCGCGTCGTCGGTGGTATCGTCGGGTCCGAGCCCTTCCAGCGACGCCGGACTGACAATACCGATGAAGCTGTGAGAGAGGTGGCTCAGGATCGGCGCGAACGGCTCGGCCAGGTGCAGCCGCAGCTCATACTCGCCGGTCGCTTCGATATCCTCTACGCTGCCGAGCAGAAACGCGTACGCGGCACCGACATCGGGATCGATGAAACGATCGAGATTCACCTTGACCGCCTCCGCGTTCAGCGGCTCGCCGTCGTGGAAGGTGACGCCTTCGCGAATCTGGAATGTCCACTCGGTTCCGTCGGCACTGCTCTCCCACTCGGTTGCGAGCATCGGCGTCAGCTCACCGTCCTCCTCCATATAGATGAGTCGCTGGATCGCGTGCTCTCCGACGGTCGCCGCCGGTGCACTCGTCATGTTGACCGGATCGAGCGATTCAGGTTCGGCGCCGATGGCGATCGTTATCGTATCACGCTCAACGGCAGTCTCCTGAGCACCGGCCGCGAACGCAACGGTTCCGACAAACCCAAAGACTACGACGAGGGCCAGCGTCGCCAACCGCCCGTGCAGATGCATAGTCGTACGCATGTCGCACTCCTTATGAATAAATTTACTGAGCGGGAGTATATGTATAGAAGGTCCGCTTTTGCAAGCTCTCGGTGAGAATTCTGATTGAGACCGGGTCGGAACGAGATATTTGCGTATCGACCGTTCAGCGTTCGCTCGCCGCCCAGCCGCGGGCGAGCTGAATCACGAGCTCCGCCGATCGGGCGAGCGCCGGCGTGGCAACCCACTCGTAGCGTGAATGCATGTTGTGCTGCCCTGAGCTCACGTTCGGCGCCGGGATTCCCATTTCGGTCAACCGCGCGCCGTCGGTCCCACCTCGGATCGCGTGACGGGTCGGCTCGAGGCCGGTCGAACGCATCGCCTCCTCGAGCTTCTGCATAACTCTCGGTTCGTTCGACACGCGATCGAACATATTCGAGTACTGTTTCTTGCTCTCGGTTTCGACCTTGCCGCCCGGGAAGGCGGCCTCGACCGCTCGGGCGAAATGGTCGAGGGCGGCGACGCGCCGCCCGGCCGCCTCGTCGTCGTGATCGCGGATGAAAACATCAAGCGTAGCCGACTCCAGCCCGCCCCGAATCTCGAGCGGGCAGTAGTAGCCATAATAGCCGTCGGTCGCTTCCGGGCTCTCCGAACGCGGGAGCATATTGATGAACGACGCAGCCATCGATACCGCGTTCACCAGCTTACCGCGCGCGTAACCGAGGTGAATCGCCGTACCGGTGAACGAGACCTTCACATGGTATGCGTTGAAACACTCGGCTTCCACGAGCCCTTCCGACTGCCCGTCGAGCGTATAGCAGGCAACGCTTCGTAGCTTTTCCTTAGGAAAGCGGTTCATGCCGAGGCCGGTCTCCTCGTCGGGAGTGAAGATGATTTCGAGTTCGCCATGAGCGATTTCCGGGTGTTCCACGAGATAGGCGGCCGCCGCCATGATCTCCGCCACCCCCGCCTTATCGTCACCACCGAGGAGCGTCGACCCATCGCTCGTAATAATCGTCTGTCCACGATAGTCGAGCAACCCCGGATAATCGGCGGGATCGAGCGTATATCCCGCCGGCAACTCTATCGGCCGACCGTCGTATTCGTCGTGCACCTGCGGCTTTACCCCCTCACCGCTGACGTCGGAGGCGGTATCCACGTGTGCCATCAGCCCGATGGTCGGCACCGACTCGTACCCCTCGCTCGCGGGCAACCGCGCGATAAGGTAGCAATGTCCATCGAGCTCTACGTCGGTGATTCCGAGCTCACGCAATTCGCGCTCGAGATGTCGGGCAAGCTCCCACTGGCCGGGCGTTGAGGGGGTATCCGGGCTCAGACGGTCGCTCGTAGTCGGCACCCGCACGTACCTGAGGAAACGCTCGGTAGCATCGGACTCGAGCGCAGTTCGATCTACTGAAAGCTCACCGGGTTTGGCCATACCCGCAATCGTACCCCGACGTTGCCCCTCGCGCATAGCCGATAGTACCATTCGAGGAACTGATGGCACTGAACGAGCTCAAAAAGTCTATCCTCGAACGCGCGCCGGCTGCATACCGCAGCGACTTCGAAGAAAGCGAGATTGATGAACACATCGGCGCGATCGACTCGCTCTCGCCCAGGAAGCCGTACGTGCTCAGCCTCAGCGGAGACCCCGATTCGTGTAGTGTCACCGTGGTCGGTTACGATCGTCCCGGGCTCTTCAGCATGATCACCGGGTTGCTGTCCTCGGCAGGCCTCTCGATCGTTCGGGGCCAGGTATACACACTGCAGGCGAACGCCTCGCTCGCCGAGAGCGGCGCAGGTCTGCCGCGCTCCGGGGGTCGAAAGCCGAGCCCCTTCGAACATCCGCGTCTCGGCCGCCGCCGTTTCGCCGGCGGAAGCTCTGCTCCCGGTGGTGAAGCGAAGGCGCACGCGCGATCGAAGGTCATCGTCGACCGGTTCACCGGTTCGCTCACCTCCGACCGGAGGTGGGAGGAGTTCGCTTCGCGGCTCGAGGCTTCGTTCAGCAGACTATTCGAGACGCTCGAAAAAGACGGAGACGAGGCCGGACGGCGCTACGTCGCAGAGGAAGTCGCCGCGCGGATCGCCGAGCTGCCGCCGAGCGAGGGGCAGACGCTTTCGCCGATTCATGTCGAGGAGATGGCCGGTGACCAGTCGGTCACGCGGTTTTCGATCCGGACCGCCGACACCCCCTTCTTTCTCTACAGCTTCAGCCACGCCCTGAGCCTGCACGATATCTCGATCGAACGCGTGGATATACAGACAGTCGGCACGGAAATCCGCGATCTATTTGAGGTTGTCGGATCGAGCGGCAAACCGATCCGCGATCGCGCCCGACTCGACCGCATTCGACTCAGCATCCTTCTGACGAAGCAGTTCACCTTCGTCCTCGACCGGGCACCCGACCCGTACGCCGCCATGGAGCGCTTCGACCGGCTGATTCAGGATCTCGGCGAAACGGAGGCGGGGCCCGACCTCCGCCGGCTGCTGTCGGACCGGGACATGCAGCGCGAGCTGGCGGTCCTCCTCGGGGCAAGCGATTTCATCTGGGAGGACTTCGTTCGGCAGCAGCGCGAGAACCTCCTGCCGATGCTCGAGCAGATCGAGGAGCACCGGCTACTTTCGTTCGAGGCCGAGGAGATGGAGGACAGACTCGCTGAAGCGATCGCAGACGCCGCGGCGCACGAAACCACCGAAATCAAGGGCAAAGATCCCGCCGATCCGGTCGCAGCAAGGGTGGAAGCGCTCAACTCGTTCAAAGATCGACAGAGCTTTCTCATCGATCTCGACCATATGCTCTCCCCCGACATCAATTTCTTCTTTCTCAGCCAGCGTCTGACCGCGCTCGCCGAGGCGGTCGTTCGAACGGCCCTCGCACTTGCCTGGGAGTCAACTACCGCCCGGTACGGTACGCCACGGACCGCGGCGGGGCTGCCGGCACGCTACGCCACTTTCGGTCTCGGCAAATTCGGCGGGTCGGCTCTCGGCTATGCGTCGGACATCGAACTGCTCTTTATTTATAGCGATTCGGGGTCGACCGACGGGCCGGAGAGGGTCCAGAACGCCGAATACTTCGAGTATCTCTTTCGCACCGCGACCGGGTTTATTCGCGCTCGCCGCGAAGGCATCTTCCAGACCGATCTGCGACTGCGCCCATACGGCGAAGACGGCCCCCTTGCATGCACACTCGAGCGCTTCGTCGAGTATTACACCGCCGGCGGGCCTGCGCATGCGGTCGAACGACTGGCGTTGGTGCGGCTGCGACAGATCGACGGCGATAGCGAACTCGGCCGCCGCGTGACTCGGATTCGCGACGACATCCTCTATCAACGCGACAGCATAGACATCTCCGCGGTTCGCGAGTTGCGCCGTACGCAGCTCGAGGAGAAGCTCGACGGTGCGAGGCTCAATGCGAAGTTCAGCCCCGGAGGTCTGGTCGACGTCGAGTACAACGTGCAGATTCTCCAGATCGGACGTGGCAGACACAATCGTGCGCTGCGCTGTCCGGGAATCCACGATGCGCTCGAGGCGTTACGCGACGAGGGAACGATCAAGGACGAAGAGGCCGATGCGATGATCGCCGCGTACCGATTCCTGCGCCGACTGATAAACGGACTGCGTATGCTTCGGGGCAACGCGCAGGATCTCTTCATGCCGCCTTTCGACAGTCCCGAATGCGCACATCTCGCTCGCCGCATCGGATACCGCCGCGGAGAAGAGCTCTCCGAAGCGCAACAGCTCAAGCTCGACTTCGAGACCCACACCGCGTTCGTGCGAGCGTTCGTGGAGCGCCACCTCGGCGTCGACGCCATCCCCGGCGAAGTAGAAGGCGGTCCTGCCGATCTCGTGCTCTCCGGCTCACTCTCCGAATCGCATCGAGAGGCGATTCTCAAACGCGCCGGCGTACGCGACCCTGCGCGTTCGTTCGCGAACATCTGCGAAATCCGGCGAATCGTCGCCGATGACACCCGCTTCTCGCGTGTCCTGATACTCGCATGGGATCCGCTTTCACGCGTTCCGGACGCCGATATGGCGCTGAACAACTGGGAGCGTTTCGTACGCTCGCGACCGCATCCTGAAGGTCATCTCTCCGATATACTCGAACAGCCGGAGCGGTTGGAGATCCTCTTTACCATATTCTCCGGGAGTCAGTTCCTCTCCGATACGCTCGCCTCCGACCCGGACGTATTCGCGTGGATCACCGAACCGGAGACGGTCGAACGAACCTATTCCGACGTCGAGCTTGCCCGCGAGCTGAGGGCCGAATGGCAGCGTGTGCGTGCCCGCGACCGTGATGCCTGGCTCGCGGTTCTCAGACGATTCCGCAAACGGCACATTCTTCGCATCGGCACACGCGACATCTGCCTCGGCGCGGCGCTACCGGTCGTGACCACCGAGATCAGCAGCCTCGCACGCGCGGTCGTTCGCGTGGGGTTGGAAGCGGTATGGGCGCGGGAAGTACGGCGGTGGTCGCAACAGCTTCCGGTGAGATCGGGCCGTGAGGGCAGGCCGGAGGAAGCACCGGACGGCGCGACGGGGGCTGGGTCCTCGTCCGAGACGACGCCACCTCCGGCGGTGCGCCGATCGCCGGCGGCAAGCGCGCGACGGCTCTCGGTTTTCGCCTTCGGAAAGCTCGGAGGCGACGAGCTGAATTACAGCTCCGATATCGATCTGCTGGCCGTATTTGAACCGGAGGGGGCCTCCGGCGAGACGGCCGCCTACACCGAAGTCGTCCGCTCGCTGATTCGCGACCTTACCGAGTTTACCACCGAGGGACAGTGCTACCGGGTAGACATGCGATTGCGACCGCACGGAATCGCAGGCGCGCTGGTGCTTCCGGCCGAACGGGCGCTGGAGTACTATCGAACGGAAGCGGAGTTGTGGGAGAAGCAGGCGCTCCTGAAGCTCGGTCCGATCGCCGGGTCCCGGCCGGTCGGCGAACGGTTCATGAGCGGCATACGCCGGCTTTTCACGACTCCGGTGTCCCCGTCCGATGCTCGTGCCGGGATCGCCCACCTTCGCCGGCTTTCGGTGGAACAGGCGGTCAACACCACGATAGCACGAACGGCGAGCACGGACATCAAGAACGACGAAGGTGGCATACGCGATATCGAGTTCGGCGTGCAGCTTCTCCAACTGACGAACGCCCACGAAGACGCGACACTCCTGACCGGGAACACTCTCTCGGCACTCGCCGTGCTGGCGGATGCGGGGCTTATTGAACACGAACGGGCCGAACAGTTGCGAGACGACTACATCTTCCTTCGCAAGATCGAGCACTTCCTGCAGCTGTACGGCGACCGCCAGTTGCACGCCCTGCCAACCGACGAGATCGCCCGATCACGGATGGCACACACCGTGGGAATTACCGACGGCGGGGCGGATTTCTTCGAGCTGCTCTCCGCCTGCATGCGTAGAACCCGGGAATTCTATCGCTCACTCATCATCGACACCTCCTGATACTACATTTCTGTAGGAAATGAATCTGCCAGCAACACAAATGTTCTTTTTTTTCGCTAAACCTACTTTTCTTTCTGATTCGAGTGTGCTACGTTCCGCATAATGATTCTATAAATATGTCGAACGGTTGCATGCGAAGCCGCTGAGACATCAGGAGGAATGAGAAATGAGTGAGAAGACTCCTAAGGAGATTCTGAGTTTAATGGAGAAGGAGAAGGTTCAGGTCGTTGACCTTCGCTTCATGGACTTTCCCGGCATCTGGCAGCACTTCAGTATCCCGGCCCACGAACTCGACGAGGATACCTTCCGCGAGGGAATGGGGTTCGACGGATCGAGCATTCGCGGCTGGCAGGCGATCAACGAAAGCGACATGATCGTGAAACCGGTCGCCGACAGCGCCTTCATCGACCCGTATATGACCGCCCGCACGCTCGTCATGACGTGCGACATCTGCGATCCGGTCACCGGCGAAGACTACACGCGCGACCCGCGCAGCGTCGCCCGCAAGGCGGAAAACTACCTGAAGTCGACCGGAATCGGCGATACCGCGTTCTTCGGTCCGGAAGCCGAGTTCTTCGTCTTCGACGATATTCGCTACGATCAGAACGAGCACTGCGGCTATTACTTCGTCGATTCGATCGAGGGCCGATGGAACTCCGGAAGGATGGAGGAACCGAACCTCGGAAACAAGCTACGATACAAGGAAGGCTACTTCCCCTGCCCACCGGCGGACAGCCTGCAGAACCTCCGCAGTGAGATGATGCTCACCCTCGAGTCGCTCGGCGTGGCGGTCGAAGCGCAGCACCACGAGGTTGCCACCGGCGGCCAGTGCGAAATCGACATGCGCTTCGCCCCGCTCGTGCAGATGGCGGATAACCTGCTGAAGTACAAGTACGTCATCAAGAACACCGCCCGCGCGCACAACAAGGTGGTCACCTTCATGCCGAAGCCGCTGTGGAACGACAACGGTAGCGGCATGCACATCCACATGTCGTTCTGGAAGGATGGAAAGAACCAGTTCTATGGAGATGGGTACGCGGGGCTCTCTCAGACCGCCCTCTACGCGATCGGCGGTCTGCTCAAGCACGCGCCGAGCGTTCTCGCGTTCAGCAACCCGACCACGAACAGCTACAAACGGCTCGTTCCCGGCTTCGAAGCACCGGTGAACCTCGCCTACTCCAGCCGCAACCGCTCGGCGGCGGTGCGCATTCCGATGTACAGCCAGAGCGAGAAGGCCAAGCGCTTCGAGTTCCGCTGCCCGGACCCGAGCGGTAACGCGTACCTCACCTTCAGCGCCATGCTCATGGCGGCGGTCGACGGGATCCAGAACAAGATCGATCCGGGTGAGCCGCTCGATAAGAACATCTACGACCTTCCGCCGGCGGAAGCCGCGAAGGTCACGAAGACCCCGGGTAGTCTGCGCGAGGCGCTCGAGCACCTCGCCGTCGACCATGAGTTCCTGCTTAAGGGAGATGTCTTCACCAAGGACGTAGTGGAGACGTGGATCGAGTACAAGCACGATAACGAGGTCATGGAAGTGGACACTCGTCCGCACCCGTACGAGTTTGCGCTCTATCAGGATATTTGATCGGGATAAGCAGGGGATCGACGCCTCGCCGCGTTGCCGGCGAGGCGCGATCGTCCTGCGTGAATACTAAACACGGCTGAAACGCGGCAGCGAAAAACGCACTGCCGTTCCTTCGCCCGCTCGACTTTCGACGGAGATACAGCCGCCCTGCGCCTCGACGAAGTACTTTGCGATAGTCAACCCGATACCCACCCCGTCATCGTCGGAGCGTGAACGCGCGGCGTCCGCCCGATAGAAGCGTTCGAACACGTGCGGAAGGGCCTCCGGGGCGATGCCTTCGCCGCTGTCGCGGACCTCGATGACGAGGCATGGCGGATCGGCGCTCCGCGGGCCGCCGGGGCTGTATGTAGTTTGAACGACGACCTCACCGCCGGGCGGCGAATGTCGAAGCGCGTTCCGAACGATATTCGACAATACCTGACCGGTCCGGTCCGGGTCGGCAAAGATCACATCGTCGTTCACCGGCACCTTAAGTCGGACGCCCTTCTCGGCAAACGCCCTGCTCTGCTCGGCCTCGAGTTGGGCAAAGAGCGTCGATAGCCTTGTTTCCCTTGGGTCGACCTGCTGAACGCCGGCCTCAACCCGCGAGATGAGTGCCAGATCGTCCACGAGCCGTCGGAGACGCGAGATCTGACGGGAGCACGATTCGAGAGTCTCCGTGTCCGCCTCGAAAGCACCGTCCTGCAACCCTTCCACGTAGCCGCGAAGACTCGACAGAGGCGTCCGAAACTCGTGGGCGACCGTCGCGACCAGCGACCGCCTGCGCTCTTCGACTCGCTCCAGTTCGGCGGCCATTCTGTTGAACGCCGTGGCCAGCTCTCCTACCTCACCGGGAGTAGACTCATCCAACCGTTCGTCGTATTTTCCCTCGGCGATTCTCCCGCTCGCCCGCTTCATACTCCGGAGTGGGTTACTCAGACGGCGGCTGAGCACGAAACTTGCCGCTCCTGCAACCGCGAGTGCTGCACCGAGTCCGAGCAGAAGCGCTCGCTGCGTCGCCCGCCGGTACGCGGAATCGAGTAACTCGACCATCCGGTCCTGCATTCCCGGCATTCCGCGCATGGCCGGGCCGCGGTGCATCTCGATGAAGCGCGGAGTCGCCGCCTCGCTCGCCAGAAAGAGAACAACGCCGGCTATCATGAGCACCAATACGTAGGAGAGAAATAGACGCACCGAGATCCCGGGGCCTCTCGGACGCCTCTCTGGCGCCGCTTCGCTCCGGCTTTGATCCGATCCGACCATTATTCGTCCTCCTCGACGGCGAAGCGATAGCCCACACCCCGCACGGTCTCGATGTAAGTCTGGTGGCGAGCCGGCCGTTCGCGGGCGCCGGAGGCGTCTCCCGTCGCGGCGGCAAGTTTTGAGCGCAGGTTCGACAGATGCACATCTACAACCCGGTCGCCTCCAACATGGTCCTCGCCCCAGACTCGCGACAGCAACTCGTCACGCGTGAACACACGTTTCGGAGAGCGGCCGAGCGTGAGCAGTATATCGAACTCACGCGTGGTAAGGTCGATCTCACGATCATCGAATAGAGCAAGGCGCCGTTCGGGGTCGATATAGAGCCGGCCGAAGCGAAGCGGGCGCGTTCCCGGCTGCCCGCCCTTACCAGCCGATGCGCGGCCGCCGCCGGAGGCGGTGGTATCGGAGCCCGACCGGCCTGCCGCCGCCCTGCTCATCACCGCCTTTACTCTGGCGACGAGCTCGCGAGGGCTGAACGGCTTGACGACATAGTCGTCGACCCCGTACTTAAAACCGGTCAATCGGTCCTCCTCTTCTCCCTTCGCCGTAAGCATGACCACCGGTGTCGCACGCCTGGCACGGAGTCGCTTCATGAAGGCCGGCCCGGAAGTGCCCGGAAGCATCCAGTCGAGGACGATCAGATCAGGCCGGCGGCTCCCTTCGATCGCCTCGTACAATCCGGCCGTTCCGTCAGCGACCGTTCTGACCGTATAACCTGCCCGCTCGAGATAGACCCGTACCACGCGCGCGATATCCTCATCATCCTCTACTAACAGGACAAACCGGGCCATACGCCGCATTGTATCATCGTTCTTCCGGTTTACGGCGCGCCCCGCACGCGATATTCTGTGTCTTCCGTGGTAGACTACGGGAGTATGCAGGAGGAGATGGTATGATGCTAAAACGCCTGGCAGCGCTGCTGCTAATTGGTTTGCTATTCGTTGGGGCAGCATTCGCTGACGATATCGATGAAGAGGTGGAGCGCATCGAAGGGGCGCTCGATGAGCTCGGTTCGGGAATCGTCGGCTCCCTGTCGCACTACAACACCCTCGGACTCGGCTGGTCGGACGCGTACATCGGACAGCTGTTCAGTGCGCCGCCGAGCTTCGGAATCGGTGTAACGGTCGGAGCCGCGACGATTCCGCTCAGTGTTCTCACCAGTCCGTTGGAAGAGTTCGACATCGACAGCGACGAAATGCTCGCCGATCTTCCCGCGAGTGGAGCTATCAGCCGCCTCGGACTGCCGCTTCCCGCGTACACGGTCGATGCACGTGTCGGCGGTTTCGGAATTCCGTTCGATGTCGGCTTCAAGCTTGGAACCTTGCCGACCCTGGCGATGCTCGAAGATGAAGGTGTCGAGCTCGATTTCCTGCTTGTCGGCGGTGATTTCCGCTACGCCCTTCTCGACGGTAGCGGCATTCTGCCCAAGCTCTCGGTAGGCCTCGGCTACAACCACTCCCGCTTCGGCGTCGGCGTCACGATGGATGACATGGAGCTCGCCGACGATGAGGTCGGAGGTGAAGATGTTTCACTGGTTCTCGGCGATCCGAAGTTCGACTTCGGCTGGCGGAGCAACAGCGTTGAGCTGAAAGCACAGGCGAGCAAGCGATTGCTCATTTTCCAACCGTTCATCGGCGCCGGTGTCGCCTACAATTGGGCGTCGATGGGGGGATCGTTCAGCGGAGAGCTGACCATGGACGGCGAGGCGTTCGACGACCTCGACGACGACGACCGGGAGGAACTCGAAGATATGCTCGGCGAGTTTCTCGACAATGGCGAGGTAGCGTTAGGCTTCGACGTTCCCGACAGCGGTTTCACCGCCCGCGCCTTCGGCGGACTCGGGTTGCGCATTTTTGTCCTGAACCTGGACGTCGGCGCATCGATCGACACGCGGGGAAGTGTGGGGCTGGAGCTCAATACGCGAATTCAGCTCTGAAGACCGGTGACGGACGCCCCCTGACGGGGCTTCATACTTCATATGTCGGTGTTTTCGGTCCGGAGACAGGTGGCACTCTTGGTGTGCACAGTGTGCAAAGCTCCCGCGACGTCACGCGTCCGGGAGCTTTTTGTTGACAGAGGAACGAGCGCCCGATAGCCTTCCGGTAACGCAGTTGGAAGCAGTGCGTTGCCGATCGCGCATCGGCACCATTCCCGCCCCGGTAGCTCAGCTGGATAGAGCGGCTGCCTCCTAAGCAGCAGGTCACGCGTTCGAATCGCGTCCGGGGTAAGCTACCGTATATCTACGTGGGCGAATACGCGGCTTTCGGTGTCGAAAACGCCGTAGCTCGGTTCGCCGAAGCGTCCCATGACCTCGCCGGGGTTTGCCCAGAGACACGAGCCGATCGGCTCGACATAGCGTTTGTGATCGTGGCCGCTGAACACCGCATCGTAGGCGCCGCTTTCGGCCAGACGTTTCGCGATATCGGGGTAGTGGTTCAGCGCGAAGTGCACCCCATCCACCTCGAGCTCGGCCAGATGGCCGTGCAACGTGACGTGGTCGTAGTTGGACGCGATCCGGCTCAACAGAAAGGTATCGCCGTCGTTGTTGCCGAATACGACGTCGATCGGCCCGGAGAAACCGTCGGCGATCTGCGCGAGGGTGAACGGCGCACAGAAGTCACCGAGAAAGAAGAGTCGCGAGCACGAACGCTCGCCGATATCGGCGAGCGCCCGTTCGAGATTCCAGATGTTATCGTGCGAATCGCTGACGACAGCGATGTTCATACTGTGATATTGACTTGCTGACCGACAGCCGGATCGTGTACGACCTGCTGCTGGAGCTGAGCCGCATCTCCCATCAATCTCTGGATCCCCTCGGCCTGTTGCTCAGAGGTTTCCAGGCCCATGCGCATTG
>PUOG01000241.1 GCA_003552745.1 Spirochaetaceae bacterium | reverse complement strand
CGCGACGCGAACACGAAGCCTCGAACAACCACACTATGCGTGTGGAAGAGCGTAAGTACGACCTGGCTGCATCGGATCTTGCGATCGATAACCGGAACGGACCTGAATACGGCGAAGCTGAGTTACCCGCACGGTACAACGAAACGCGAATGGTCCTGCTGCTTCGCGATCCGGCCTGGGCATATTCGTACTGGGATGTGCGCGACAGCGAGATGGAAGAGGCGATGAGTGCTTCTACCTTTTGCGGTCTGAACCTACGCCTTGTGGAAATGGATACCCCCGACATGGGTGACCACAGTGTAGTGGACGCTGTAGATATACCTGTGCAGCCCACCGACAATCGATGGTACATAAACCTGCCCCAGCAAGAAACCAATTACTATACCGAGCTTGTTGCAGATTTCGAGGAGAGCCGGACCGTGCTCGCACGGAGCAATCCCATATCCGTGCCTCCCGGTTGGCTCTCGGAGAACGGCGTCGACAGAGAGGATGCGGTCGAGCAGGCGGAGACTCTGGTGGCGTTGTCCGGTATCGAGCGGCTCGGCGTTTCGAGTTTTGGACGCCGGATTCCGCAACGCATCATCTCGTTGATCGATCATTACGCCGGTGAATAACACGCAACAGCACCGATGTATCGCTGTCTGAGGTAGAGTATGAAGCACGGTTACTTAATGTTGGTCCTCCATGCGCATCTCCCGTTCGTGCGCCACCCGGAGTATCCTCGATTTCTCGAAGAGATGTGGCTTTTCGAGGCGATTAACGAGACGTATCTGCCGCTGCTGCGGATGCTTGATCGCCTGGCAGCCGACGAGGTTCCGGTCAATCTATGCATGAGTATCTCTCCGACGCTCGCGGCAATGCTCACCGACGAGGTCCTTCAGCAGCGTTACCTGGAACACGTTGACCGACTCATTGCTCTTGGGGAGCGTGAGATCGAACGATCGGTGCGATCGCCGGAGATCGCACCGCTCGCACGCATGTACTGCGACTTTTTCCGGCAGGCGCGTCACGACTTCACCGAGACATACGGCAGCGATCTCATCGATCAGTTCGCACGGCATGAGCGCGAAGGGAGAATCGAGCTCATCTCGACGTTCGCTACCCATCCGTACATGCCGCTTTATCAGCACTGTAGTGAGAACGCGGCGGCACAACTGAAGGTGGCGCTCGATTCGCACCGGGCGCTCTTCGGCCGAACTCCTGCAGGTTTCTGGTTGCCGGAATGCGGTTACTACCCTGAGCTCGAGAAGGTCCTAGCCGACGCCGGCATCCGCTATTTCTTTACCGCCTCACACGGCCTGCTCTTTGCGGAGACCCGCCCGCGTCACGGCGTGTACTCTCCCGTGCTCTGCCCGAACGGGGTGTATGCGTTCGGGCGAGAGGTAGCGAGCACGAATGCCGTCTGGTCGAATACGGATGGGTATCCCGGTGACCCGGACTATCGCGATTTCTATCGCGATATCGGACACGATCTGCCGCAGGAGTATTTCGACGACAACCTGCAATTCGATGACATTCGAACGAATACCGGTTTCAAGTACCACGCGATAACGGGTCAAACCGATGATAAGCGCATATACTCTCCGGAAGCTGCCGCTCGCAAGGTCGAGTCGCACAGCAATAACTTCCTCTTTCAGCAGACACGCCAATGTCGGCGTGTCGGCGGTCATATGGACCGCCTTCCGGTGATCGTCAGTCCGTTCGACGCGGAGCTGTTCGGTCATTGGTGGTTTGAAGGAGTGCAGTGGCTCGAGGCGCTCTTTCGACGTATGGCGACCGTGTCGAAGCGCAATGAGGAGCGTGTCGAACCGATTACTCCAACCGAATACCTCGCGCATTATCCGGATGCACAAACGCTCCAGCCGGTTTTTTCCAGCTGGGGAAACAAGGGGTACTCCGAGGTCTGGCTCGACGGGTCGAACGACTGGATCTATCGACACACCCACAAGGCAATCGAACGAATGATCGACCTGGTCCATCGCTATCCGGCGGAGAGTGGATTGAAGCGGCGGGCGCTGAATCAGGCCGCACGTGAGGTGCTCCTCAGTCAGGCGTCGGACTGGCCGTTCATCATGCGCTCCGGCACTACCGTCACGTACGCGGTGCGCCGGGTAAAGGAACACATCAGCAATTTCACACATATTTACGACAGCCTGAGTAAAGGCGTGATCTCCACGGAATGGCTGACGCGAGTCGAACGGCGAAACAACATCTTTCCCGATATCGACTACAGGATCTTCAAACGTCGCTCTCATTCGGCGGCCGACAGCCGCGATCTCAGTCACGCCGGCAGCTGATTCTCCCTCCGGTACCGCGCCCGGTCGTTCTTCGGCCGGGTGGATCTCCACTACATCCAAACTACTTAACAAGTGTGTGCATCTATCGGCTAAGTAGACCGAATTCGCCGAGATTATTCTGTCTACCACGATTGACAACTGCGTCAGGTGGCGTAAGATATCCCTCAGTGTGGGAGAAAGTGGGAAGCCGTAGGAAAAAGTGGTGAGTTGGGGATGCTGACGGGGGAATTCCGAAACGCTCTCGATGAAAAAGGGCGATTGCTCGTACCGTCTCGAATCCGAAACGAGATCGCCGGAAGCGATTTAGTGCTCACCCGCGGAATGGACCGCTGCCTGTGGCTCTTTCCCCCGGATCAGTGGCGCGCGCTCAGCGAGAGTCTGATGCGCGCGGCGAGTCCGTTTACGAAGGAGGCGAGGATGATGCAACGACGCATCATCGCGCCGGCACAGGAGGTGGAAATAGACAAGGCGGGACGAATCAATATTCCGCGAAGCTTGATGCAGTCGGCCGGTTTGAGCCGTGACTGCGTTCTCCTCGGTATAAATCGATACCTGGAGATCTGGGATGCTGATGCGTACGACGCGTATCTGGAGGAAACCGAACCGGACTTCCAGCAGGCGGCTGAGAAACTGGGAGGGTCCGTTTCCTTCTTCGACGAGAATCAATGAGCCTTGACCGGACACATCGGCCGGTTCTGGCGAACGGAGTGCGAGAATGGTTGCGTCTGGAGCGCCCCTCGGGACTTCTCGTAGATTCTACCCTCGGAGAAGGCGGACATTCAGCGCTGCTTCTGTCCGACAATCCTTCCTTGCGCGTCATCGGGGTCGATGTCGACCCCGTTATGCTCGACCGGGCGCGGGTCCTTCTCGGCGATTACGCCGGAAGAGTTGAGTTCGTCAATCGATGGTTTGACGACTTCTGGATCGATTACAGCGGGCCCGCGCCCGACCGCATCCTCTTCGACCTCGGCATCAGCACATTCCATTTCGAGGG
>PUOG01000247.1 GCA_003552745.1 Spirochaetaceae bacterium | reverse complement strand
GGAAATGGTCAGAACCGGTAAGCTGATCATGCTTCGCGGCGAAGACATCACGCCGTAAGCTTTGCAACGGTACGGGAGGAATCATGGGCCGAAGCCTGTTTAACAAGGTATGGGATCTTCATAAGGTACGCACGCTCGAGAACGGACAGGACCAGTTGTTCATCGGTCTGCACCTGATACACGAGGTCACGAGTCCTCAGGCGTTCCAGATGCTGAAGGAGCGCGGACTCGGTGTACTCCATCCCGAGCGAACGTTCGCCACCGTCGATCACATCGTTCCGACGGCTGCTCAGTCGAGACCGTTCAGCGACGAGCTCGCCGAGGAGATGATGAAGGCACTCGAACAGAATACCCGCGAGTACGGCATAGAGTTCTTCAATCTCGAAAGCGGCAGCCAGGGGATCGTCCACATTATCGGCCCGGAGCTCGGGCTGACCCAGCCGGGAATCACGATCGCCTGCGGCGATTCCCATACTTCGACGCACGGCGCATTCGGCGCAATCGGTTTCGGTATCGGCACAAGTCAGATTCGTGACGTGCTGGCGAGTCAGTGTATGGCTATCAGCCGGCCGAAGGTGCGACGTATACAGGTCGATGGAACGCTCCAGCCGGGTGTATACGCGAAAGACATCATTCTCAAGATCATCGCCGATCTCGGGGTCAAGGGCGGCCTCGGCTATGCCTACGAGTACGCCGGCAGCGCCGTGCACAACCTCTCGATGGAAGGGCGAATGACGATCTGCAATATGAGCATCGAAGGTGGTGCGCGGGTCGGATACGTCAATCCCGACGAGACAACGATCGAGTACGTTCGCGGTCGCCGATATGCACCAAAGGGAGAGGCATTCGATCGCGCGGTCGAATACTGGAACGATATTGCGAGCGATGCGGACGCAGCGTACGACGACGTATATACCGTTGACGCGAACACACTCGAACCGATGATCACCTGGGGCATTAACCCCGGCCAGGCGATCGGGCTCAGCGAGGAGACTCCGGCGATCGACTCGATGCCGCCTGAGCAGCGTGAGGTAGCGGCAAAGGCGTACCGCCACATGGAGCTGCGCGAGGGACAGTCGATGGAAGGAGTCCCGATCAACGTGGCCTTTCTCGGAAGCTGCACCAATTCGCGAATCAGCGATCTGCGCGAGGCCGCTTCGATCGTAAAGGGGCGTCGCGTAGATCCGGGGGTCCGAGCGTTCGTCGTTCCCGGCAGTATGAGTGTGGCGAAGCAGGCGCAGGACGAAGGTCTCATGAAGATCTTCGAAGATGCGGGCTTCGAGTGGCGTGGCGCCGGGTGCAGCATGTGCCTCGGGATGAATCCCGACAAGCTGCAGGGACGAGAGATCTGTGCGAGCTCGAGTAACCGTAACTTCATCGGCAGACAGGGCGCCCCGGGTGGGCGAACGCTGCTGATGAGCCCGGCGATGGTTGCAGCCGCCGCGGTCAATGGGCACGTAACCGACGTACGGGAATTGAAGGCACGCGAGACGGAGCCGCTCGGCGTGTGAGTAAACTACGGAGAGACGTATGAGTCGAACGACAGACGAGATAATCGATGAGGTAACCGGGACAGGCATTGCGATCCGGGGAAACGACATCGACACCGACGCTATCATCCCCGCGCGTTTCATGAAGTGCGTGACGTTTGAGGGGCTCGGAGAGTACGCCTTCTACGACGAGCGATATGACGCCGAAGGCAACGAGAAACCACATCCGTTCAACGACCAGCGGTACTCACAGGCGAAGATTCTGCTCGTTAATTCCAACTTCGGCTGCGGCTCCTCGCGTGAACACGCGCCTCAGGCGCTCGCAAAATGGGGAATTCAGGCTGTAGTCGGTGAGAGCTTCGCCGAGATATTCGCCGGCAACTGCACGGCGATGGGAATCCCGGCTTTAACGATGGACCACGAGAAGATCGAGGAGCTCATGCACCTGGTGGAGAATGAACCTGCTACGGTTCTTTCGGTGCGGGTACGTGAGCAGATCGTACAGGCCGACCGTCGAGTGTTCGAGGGATCGATTCCGTCCGCCAGTAGAAACAGCCTGCTCGGTGGAACGTGGGACTCTACCGCACTACTGCTGAGCGATCGCGTTGCGATTCGTGACACCGCGCAGCGGTTACCATATCTCAATGAGTTTGTAAGGGGATGATCGTGAGCAACTCGACAAGACGCGAAAGCGGACAACAGAGCGGGACAGGAACACTCAATCGCACCAGCAGGATCATGACCGAAGGACTCGCGCGGACGGCCAACCGCGCGATGCTTCGCGGGGCCGGATTCACCGACGAAGATTTCACCAGGCCAATCGTCGGAGTCGCCAGCGCCTGGGGTGATGTGAGTCCGTGCAACATACACTTGCGCGACCTCGCTGATCAGTGTCGAGAGCCGCTGTCCGCGGCCGGCGCAAGGCCGGTTGGGTTCAACACCTTCGTGGTCACCGACGGAGAGGCGATGGGCCACGAAGGGATGAAGGCGAGTCTGGTCAGTCGCGATACGATCGCCGACGTTATCGAGCTCGTGGCCCGCGGTCATCAGCTCGACGCACTGCTCGGAATCGGCGGGTGCGACAAGACCATTCCGGGCACGCTTATGGGAATCGCGCGCATGAACCGGCCCGGCATTTTCGTCTACGGCGGGACGATCCGCAGCGGTCACGTCGGCGACCGCCCCGTCGACCTCGTCAGCGCATTCGAGGCGGTTGGTGCGTTC
Source organism: Spirochaetaceae bacterium (assembly GCA_003552745.1). GTDB lineage: Bacteria > Spirochaetota > Spirochaetia > DSM-27196 > SKKC01 > SLAN01. The sequence goes on along the minus strand of PUOG01000247.1, from coordinate 579 downwards.
AGTCGCGGTACGATCAGCTCCGGAGAGCTTCACGAGGTCGAGTGTAACGCATGTCCGGGACCGGGAGCATGCGGCGGCATGTATACGGCGAACACGATGGCGTGCGCCGTCGAGGCACTCGGAATGAGCATACCCGGCAACGCCTCTGTGCCCGCCGACGATCCGCGCCGAACGACGGTCATGGAAGAGACCGCACACTGTCTCTATCGATTGATCGAGTCGAACACCGTCCCGAGAGACATCATGACCCGCAAGGCATTCGAGAACGCAATACGCGTCGCGATGGCCGTCGGAGGGAGCACGAACGCCGTATTGCATCTTCTCGCTCTCGCACACGAAATCGATGTCGAGCTCGACATCACCGACTTCAACACCTTCTCGGACAGCACTCCGACCCTCTGTGATATGAAGCCGGCCGGGAAGTACGTCATGGAAGACCTCGATCAGGCAGGCGGGCTGGAGGCAGTGATGAAGCTTCTGCTCGATGAAGGACTGTTGCACGGCGACTGCCCGACCGTTACCGGTCGCACACTCGCCGAGAATCTCGAAGGTGCTCGCGGTTTCGAGCCGGGGCAGAAG
>PUOG01000293.1 GCA_003552745.1 Spirochaetaceae bacterium | reverse complement strand
TCGCGAATGAATCCGCTCAAGAGCTTGCGAGCCGGACATCCGAAGCTCGATCGGGCGCTTCGCGTCGCCGCCCGCTCCGAATCGATGTTTCGCGGACTGTTTCGTGACGGGTTCACCCGATACGGGGTGCGTGCCGGCGAGCACCAGTTCCACTTGCGACGGATGACGCGGTTGTCGTTGAGTCTGTTCTGGCTCGTGGCAAGCGTCGCCTCGATGAGAAGTCGTCACCCCAACGGTTACCCTGACGAAGAGCTTGCTCTGCTCGAATACCTGACCGAGGAGGCGGTCGCCGTTCAGCGGCAGGTCTCCGAAGAGCAGAATAGTCCGCTCGAGCGAGCACACCGGCAGGTATACAAAACATCCCTTTCCAATACGTCCGCGAATCCGGTAGAGTAGCGGCACCCCATGACGATTCTCGAAGCGATCTTCCTCGGTGCCATCCAGGGGATTTTCATGTTCTTCCCCGTCAGCTCGACGAGTCACCTCGTGCTTTCACAGCATTTTCTGATCCGCCGCGGGTCCGCGTTGCCGAATCCCGAAACTCCGGAGATGCTGCTTTTCGACCTGGTCGTTCACGTCGGTACACTCGTGTCGATCGCGATTGTCTTTCGCCGTCAATTGGCCGGTTTTCTCCGGTCTCTGTTCAGGGAGTTTTCCAACGGTGGTACGGCTCCGAGTCTGTCTGGTGCAGCAGGCGGATCGGGCACCCCTCTCCGTCCCCGCTATCTGTTCAGCAAGCTCCTGATTCTCGGGCTCGTTTCCACCGCCGTTTCCGGTGCGCTCGGCCTCCCGCTCTTTCGGGTGGCAGAACAGGTGTTCGCCCGGCCGATTACGATCGCCGCCACGCTTGCGCTGACCGGCGTCCTGCTGTACTGGACCGATGTCGTTCCGCCGAGGACGCGCGGACTGCGGGACATCACGCTCGCTGTCGCTGTTGCGATCGGTGTCGCACAGGCTCTCAGCCTGCTGCCGGGGCTCAGCCGCAGCGGTCTGACGATCGTGGCAGCGCTTGCGGTCGGTCTGAAGCGGCCGTGGGCTGCACAGTACAGCTTCTTCATAGCGTTTCCCACGATTATCGCCGCGACAGGGCTGCAGAGTATACTCGCACTGAGTGAGACCGGCCCGGTTTCCATCAGCCTCGCTGCCCAGCTCACCGGCTTCGCCGTCGCGGCGATCGTCGGGACCTTCGCATTGAAACTGGTGGTGACGCTGCTCTACCGGGCGAAGTTCAGGTACTTCGCCTACTACGTGTGGGCACTCGCTGTGTTCGTGGTGGCGACCGTGACGCTCGGCTGGCTGTGATCGGCGTGACCGGTGCGAGCCGGCGTGCGGCGTCGCATCGGGGGGAACGGCGGGAGCGCCCTCCCGCCGGTGCGATTACGACCTGCGCGCCAAAGGCAGCGATATAGCCACGAACAGGATCGGGACTCCGATCAGGATTCCGATTGCGAACGGGAGAAGCCGATAGAACGGGGCGAGTAGCGCATCGCGGGTACCGAAGAGCAGCTCTGTTACCGAGAGCTCTCCGTCGTCACCGATGGTGTCGCGGATCTCAGCGGCCGAAGCTCGCACTCGTTCGCGATCTGCCTCGCTGATCTGCGTATCGGCGTCGCGTTCTATCTCCTCGAGCATGTGGTCGATCGCGCGCTGAACCTCGGCCGCATCGAGATTATGCGGATCGAGCCCCTGCTCAGCGATCTGTTGCTCCAACTCCCCGGCGATGCGCGGTATGACCACATCGGTCGCCCGAGTAATCGTCTGTTCTGCGCCGAACGCGAGTGGGAGGAGAAACCCACTGATGCCGAAGAAGAGGATCGCAAGGAATCCGGCGAAGCCGCTTCGGCCGCTCCTGCTCATGCGCCCGTAGACGATACGGTAGAGTGCTGCGAGCACGATTGCGACAACCAGCCCGCCGATCATGCGAAGGCCGAGCGGCACGAAAACACCGCCTGCTTCTCTGACGATATCAATGGCCATTGCTTCCATTCTACGGCGTTTATCGCCGGCGGACAAGTCGAATGCGAATCCGTCTCGACGCGGGTATGGGTGCGGCGTTACGATTGTATCCGTAATGAGGCAAAACGGCGGCGGCACTCCCAGCGCAGCGGTCATGGAAGCTGCTGCCGATTATCGCTGGCTGCTCGACCGAAAGTACCCTGATCAACCGACGATCAAACTCGTCGGTGACCGCTATCAGCTCACCGGCGTTGAGCGGGCGATGCTCTTTCGCGGAGTATTCAGCACCCGCGACTCCCGGCGCCGGGCTTCGCTTCGAGTCGACGAGCAGCAACTCTACGCGGGACGGTGCTCCGACGATTCGGCGCTTCTTGTCGACGGTCATAACGTTCTGTTCACGATCTGGAACTACCTCGCGGGTCGACCGATCGTTGCCGGCACCGACGGCTTCATTCGCGATATAGGCGGCACCCACTCCCGCCTTCCGCACGATGAGCGTTTTACCCGCCTCGCGCGCTGCCTCTGCTCCGCCCTGCGTCCAATAAGTCGCTCGAGAATAACGGTGCTGCTCGACGCCCCGCTGCCGTGGAGTCGCGAGCATGCCGCCGAGATTGCCCGAATCTGGAATGAATTGGATGATGACCCGCCCGACGACGGTCCACCGACAGCGGCAGTCGGCGACCGCGTTGTGACCGCCGCCGTGCCCGCCGAAAGGAGCCTCGAAGTGCGCGTGGAAGAACACGTCGACGCCCGAGTCGCCGCCACGGTTTCGGGATGGATCGCCACGAGCGACACCGGGATTATCGATCGCTGCGGTGTCCCGGTTGTCGACCTCGGAGGTTACATCGTGCGTAGAGTATTCGGTGCAGAGCCGCTTCTCATGCGGCCGTTGGATGCCCGCTGATAGTCAGTTGACGAGGTCAGCTATCGTCGACGTCAGCCTTCTTCGATTTCGGCGAGCAGAAGCGGAAGAGCGGCACGGAGCGTAGCGCTGTGGCGCTTCGGCAGCCGCTCGAGGGCTGCTTCAATTCTGGTGCGGAGCGTGGACTCGATCCGTTCGAACGTTTCGCGGCCGCTTTCGGTCAGCAGCACGCAGCAGATGCGTCCGTCTTCGGCGAGGCGACATCGATCGACCAGTCCCTGATTCTCGAGCCGGTCCACAATTCTGGTGACACCTCCCTTGGTGAACCCAAGGGAGGTTATGAGCAGTTGCATTGAGCACTCGCGATCACATCGCTGCTCACCGGCGGCGATCTTCAGGGTTCGGTAATCGGCCAGAGACAGTCCTTCGTAGCAATCGGAGAATTGTCCGTTCGGGCTGCAGTGCCACGCCAGATCGGTGAGCACATCACCGAGACAGACACGGTTGTCGACCGATCCGCTATCGTTCATTCCTATCCTCAGTATGCTTCGAACCTCGTACGGTATCCACTTCGCACGTCGACCAGCTCACCGCTCCATTCGTCGTCGCCTTCGGTAATCGAGTGACGGATCAACCGCCCCGGAACATCGTCGGAGCTCCACACTTCGTAGACGTTTCGCGGGTCCTCCCGATCCTCGATTCGAAGGTATTCGGCCGGAAATGTGCCGGCGCCGACCGTTACGTTAACCTGTTCCTGCTGTACCCGGAAGTCGTCGTCCGCTTCGTCGTCTACCTCCTCCGGGTGGAACGGAACGGTGTACGCTTCCGCCTCATCGACCTCCTCCTCGGTGGCTTGCACCGGTCTGCGCAGGGTGTGTCGCTGTATATCTCCGGTGTCCGGGTCGGGCCACACCATTTCGATCGCCTCGAAACGTTCGTTCACCAGGACTTCGAACTCGTTGAGCTCCCCGTGCGCTCCGGATGCCACATACCACCACATCGTCCCGTCGTCGTTGCGTCGCAACAGCGCTCGCTCATATCGGAGCACATCGCCGCTCTCTCTGTCGGTCTGCTCCCAGACGGTACCGATACTCTCTTCGTAGCCGTGTTCGGGATCGCCTCCGTACCCGTAGAATACGAGCGGAAAGATGATCTGCATCTGCATCTCTGCCGCGAACGCTTCTCCGGGAGCCTCTCCGGTAACCGCCGAGACGACCGAGTCCAGCGAAGCGCACGAGCCCAGCGTAATAAACACAGCCACGACTGCCGCGGTCAATAGTGAACGTGACGCGTTCATCATCACCCTCCAATAGTCAAGATTGACTACCAGTATAGGCCGTATTTCTCGGATTTTCGCCGGTATACGACGCTATTCAGCGACGATTATATAGCGATTGCCCGTCGAGCCCGCCCCTCGAATTGATCATTGCAGCAGCTCACGCGCGATGTCCGGGAGCGCTCGGCTGCTGTCGGCGAGCCGCCCACTCATGTGTGCCTTCGGTGGTCGCCCGGGTTCTTCGCTTGCCTCACCGTTTCGAATCAGCAACTGGGCCGCCGAAAGATCGGCGCGTGTTGCACCGAGAGCGAAGTAGCAGAGCGGCCGCTCGTCCCTGATGCCGATAGCGATCCAGTCCGGCGATTCACCGCTTTCCGGCATCCGCCCCCGTTCCACGAGGGAATCGTAGCGCTCTTCATCTCCGGCAACCTCAATGGTGAGATCACCGATGTCGGACCAGAGGTTAGGGAGAAAGTCGTAGCTCCGCTCCGCTCCCGCCATGTTCGCTCCGGCGAGAAGTCCACTGTACTCCGCGTGCCCGTGGTGTTCGACGCGGCGGCGCCGTCCGCTGAATGGGTCGAGAAAGCGGCAGACATCGCCAGCGGCGAAGACGCGCCGGTCGCTGGTACGCAGCATCTCATCGACGAGAATCCCGTCATCGGTCTCGAGACCGGCCTGCTCGGCGAGGGAGCTGTTCGGCTCGATTCCAACCGCTAAACAGACGAAGTTGCACGCGACTTCTCCGTCCGATGCACCGTTGGCCGAGGCGATCCGTGCCGCGCGCACGCGCTCTTCGCCGACTATCGATTCGAGGGTGGTGCCGGTGTGAACGGTTACGCCGAGTGACTCGATGTACGAGCGCAGGTATTTGCTGAGCGCGGGAGGAGTAGTTGCAGGCCACAGCCGCTCGCGCGACTCGACGAGCGTTACCTGGGTACCGACCCGTACAAGCGATGCGGCGAGCTCGAGTCCTATGAAGCCTCCGCCGATAACGACCGCACGTCGGCGGTCGCCACTCTCGGCTGCGATCGCCTGCGCGTCGGCCACGGTGCGAAGTGTGTGGACACCGAAGAGATCGGCTCCCGGTATTCGCAGCCGGCGCGGACGCCCGCCGGTTGCGATAAGCGCTCGCTCAAACCGAACCCGGCCGCCGTCGGAGAGGAGCGCTTCCGGCTTCGAGCTATCGAGTCGGAGCTCGGTCACACTCCGCCGCCGCATAACCCGCACGCGGTGCTTGAGGTAGAAAAACCTCCGGTTCGATCCGATCTCGCGGGCGTGCACATCACCGGTAATGATTCCTTTCGACAGAGGAGGGCGGTCGTACGGCAATCGTCTCTCGTCGGTCACGAGCACGATTGTCCCTTTTCGGTCGAGTTCGCGAATGGATGCGATCGCTCGTGCGGCGGCGGTCCCACCACCGATCAATAGATATTTCGTGCGAATTGTTCTTGCCATGCGTGCTCCGCCGGAGATGGTACGCGATGGCGTCTGTGCCGAACAAGACGTTGCCGGAAGATCTGCCGTGGCCGGCGTGTCCGGGCGTGTCCGTGCATCCGCGAACGCCCGGCCGCGCGCCGAAGGCCGACCACACCGCTTTACTCCCGCCGGTACCAGACCCCTTCGTAGAGCACCGGGCGTTTTGGGCCGGCCACGCTGAGTCGGCGCCCTCGGTGCGGGGAAGCCGGGCCGGCGCCGCGTCGCTGCTCCCACGCGGCCGGACGGTTCAGCTCGACGACCGGTCGGTCGGAGGCCGCCGCGAAGCCGGCCGAAGCGAGCTCGTCGCGAAGCTCCCCCTCGCGCAGAAAGCATTGCGGTGAGCCGTTGAAGTCGGTGAACACGAACCGCGTGCCGGCCAACGGTTGTGCCTGCGGCGGAAGGGTGTTGCGCGAAAACGTGGTTACAAAGAGGGCGGTGCCGCTCCGGCTGAGCCGGGCGGCCTCGGCCACCGCGGTGCGGAAGGAGTCCTCCGACTCGGCGAGATTCCACACCCCGTGAGCGACGATCAGATCGAAACAGCGCTCGTGTAGCGGGAGATCGTCCATCTGCCCGGTCGCGAAGGTGCAACGGGAGGAGACACCGGCCTCAACCGCGTATTCGCGAGCAGCCTCGATCATAGCCTCCGCAATATCGATGCCGTACACGGTGTGGCCTGCCCGGGCAAGAGGAACCGAATTGCGACCGGCTCCGCAACCGATATCGAGAACGTGCAGTTTCGAGCTCTGCTCACCTGCCGAGGCCAACTCTTCCGAGAACTCGAGAAGCGATGCGCTCGGGCGACTGCGGCGAAAGCTCGAAACGATCTCCGGGGAGTTCCAGATATTCTGCTGATCGTGTTCGAATTGATGCATGGGTCGATACCGCGGACACGCTATCGGTCGGGCACCTTGCAGTCAATCAATGGAGATTGCATTATTCCGGGAAGCGTGGCATTTCAGTCTCGGGAGGAGTACATGAGAAGCGAGCACGGCTCGATTGCCGGTGGGGTGTGGCCGACTATGCTCACCCCGATGCACGAAAACGGAAGCATTGATTACGACGGGCTCGATTCGCTGGTCGAATGGTATATCGCCGCCGGGGTATCGGGTCTGTTTGCCGTCTGTCAGTCGAGTGAGATGTTCTATCTGTCGTTGCTCGAGCGGGTGGCGATCGCCGAGCGAGTAGTTAAGCGGGCCGCGGGGAGGGTGGGCGTGATCGCCTCCGGTAATATCTCCGAGCGCCCGAACGAGCAAGTCGAGGAACTTCTCCGGATAGCGGAGACCGGTGTCGATGGGCTCGTGCTCGTGGTGAACCGGTACGCCGAGGATAGCGAGGGTGATGCGGTCTGGCGTTCGCGGGTCGAGAACACCATAGAGCACCTGCCCCGCGATACCGCACTCGGTTTCTACGAATGCCCGGTCCCGTACCACCGCCTGCTTTCGCTCGAATCGCTCGATTGGCTCGCCACGACCGGACGTTTCGCCTTCCTGAAGGATACCTGCTGCAGCTCGGAGCTGCAGCAGCAACGCAGCCTGCGCCTCGCCGGAAGTGAGCTGCGGCTCTTCAACGCGAACTCCGCAACGCTCTTGAGCTCGTTGCAAGCGGGCTACGCCGGTTTCTCGGGTGTCATGGCGAACTTCCATCCACAGCTGTACGTCTGGATGTGCCGATTCTACGAGCGTTTCCCTGAGCACGCCGAACGATTACAGGACGTATTGGGAGCGATGTCGGTCTTCGAGTTGCAGCGATACCCGGTGAATGCGAAACGCTTTCTCGTTGAGGAAGGCGTGATCGCTTCGGCCTTTTGCCGATCGACCGGAGATGGAGAGCTCGGTGAATCCCAGCGGCTGCAGTTACAGCAGCTTGACCGGATGACGAGGCGGGAGGAGGCTTCGCTTCCGACGGGCGAATGATCGAGCACGCGAAACCGCGTTCATCAACCCGAATGTCGGCTTAACCGAGGCCGCCGGTGAATCCGCGGCGCAGGTGTCGATTAACGAGTAGCGCGAGGATGACGATCGGAGCGACGATCGCAACCGACCATGCTGAAAGCTGACCCCAGCGAATCGCATCTTCCATCCCGCCGAGGAAGCGGGTAAGACCGACGGTGAGCGTCTGTGAGTCGCGGCCGGAGAGAATGAGCGCGAACAGGTACTCGTTCCACGCGAAGATGAATGAAAGAATCGTCACCGTGGCGATGCCCGGTCGCGCGCACGGTATGAGCACGCTCATGAAGGTCCGGAAGCGTGACGCTCCATCGATCGCCGCCGCTTCATCGAGCTCGGTCGGAATGTCGTCGAAGAACGCGCGCATGAGCCAGATCACCACCGGCAGGTTGATAATCGTGTAGACGACCACGAGTGACGGGCGATGCCCGATGAGTCCGAGTTCCGACATAATGAGAAAGAGCGGAAGGGCGAAGATGATGTAGGGGGCAAAGCGCACTGAAAGGATCAGCAGCATCAACGTCTTCTTGAAGCGAATCCGAAGTCGGGAGAGGCCGTACGCCGCCGGAACGCCGACGAGTATCGTCAGAAGCACCGAACCGCCGCTGATCACCACGCTGTTCTCGAAGAAGAACAGGAACCGGTCGCGGAGCACGGTCAGGTAATTGGCGATGGTCGGCTCGAAAACGATCACCGGTGGCAGACGCATGACGTCGGCCGGTAATTTGAACGAGCCGAGCAGTACCCAGAATAGCGGAAAGAGGCCGGCCACCAGTGTCACCACGACCAATAGAGCGTGGCCGGCGGTGATGAGCGAGCGCTCTACTCGCGGCGCAATGAAGCGTGTGCGTTGGACTGAACGTACCTGTTCGCTCATGACACAGCCTCCCGGCGCCGGTAGTTGTACAGCATGAGTCCGAGGCAGATGAGCGCGACAACGATCGCCATGACAACCGACCCCGCGTTCGCGTAACCGACATCGAAGCTGCGCAGGGCGCGATTATATACCCAGACGCTCATGACCTCGGTGTAACGCGCTGGACCGCCGCGAGTGGTCACATAGATCGTATCGAACATCCGGTAGTCGATCGTGATTCGGAATATAAGCGCGAAGATGAGCGTATCGCGCATCATCGGAATCACGAGTCGGAATATGCGCTGGAGATAGCCTGCGCCGTCGATCTTGGCGGCGTCGAACGGCTCGCGCGGCAGACTCTCCATCGCCGCGTCACAAACGAGAAACACGAACGGAGTCATGAACCAGATCTGGATTATACAGATGGCGTAGAAGGCCATCGGCCACGATGCGACCCAGACCGGCGCCGGAAGTCCGAGCGTACGGAGAATCCAGTTGAAGAGTCCGCGGTCGGCATCGTAGAAGAACACGCGATACATCGTCGCCGATACGACCGGCGTCATAATTAGCGGTATGGTCAACAACGCCCGGACGAGATTCCGTGCGGGGAACCGCCGGCGCATCATGAGCGCGAGCACGAAGCCGCCGATCATCGAGACGCCGACCGAAACAGCGGTGTACAATAGGGTCACCCGGAGGCTGTAGATGAAGCGCGGATCTGCGAAAAGGCGCACGTAGTTCGCCAATCCGATGAATTCCCGCTGTGCGGCCCGGTGCAGGTGCCAGTTCGTAGTGCTCGTGGCGAGCGCTACCGCGAGGGGTAGCGCCGCCACGATAAGCAGCACGAGCATAGCCGGTCCGATGTAAGCAAATGCCGCTTTCGTATCACGTGCCATAGTCAGTAACTGTGACTCCCGTTCAGCGGAACTGCTCGAGCAGTTCGTCGATGCGTTCGTGCGCCCACTCGACACCTTCTGCCGGTGTAATGTCACCGAGCGCGACGCTGTGCCACATCTCCGAGATCACTTCGAAGATCTCGTGTGAGTTCGGAAGCGTCGGACGCTGGCGCGCTATGTTCTCGAGCGAGAAGTTAGCGACCGGGAAGAAGTCCTCCGCCCATGGAAACTCCTCATACACGCGAGGGTGCTCGTAGATCTCCGGTCGAGTCGCTCCGCCGCCGTCGAGATACCATTCGAGCGCTCGGTCGGTGTCGCCGAACATCCAGTTCAGGTACTCGAACGCCGCTTCGGGATTACGCGAGTCAGCGGTAATCGCAACTCCGCCGCCGCCGAGAACGGCATAGCCATGGTCGAGTCCGGAATCGGGATGGTACGGCACCGTCGCGTAGCCGACGTCGCCTGCAACGTCGGCGATGTCCGGATCGTTCGCTTCGACTCCCATGTGGAACCAGCCGATCGTCATTGCCGCGTTTCCCTCCAGGAACCACGGGAGGTGATCGCCGTAGTCGTACCCGAGCACTCCTTCCGGCTGTGTATCCTGAAGGGCGTGCAGGTATTCGATCGCCTCCACGACCTCCGGACTGTCGAGGGTGGCGTTGTAGTTCTCGTCGTAATAGGCGCCGCCGAACGTCCACACCCACGGCAGGACGTGCAGGTTTCCGTACGCAACGCCCGTCTGAGGATAGACGAAGCCGTACATATCGTCGCGCGTGAAGAACGTCGCCACGTCGAGAAACTCCTGTGTTGTGAACGGATCGTCGAGCGACGGAATCGGCAGCTCGTAACCGTACTCGTCCTCGAATGCGGCCCGTTCATCGGGATCGTTAAAGAGATCTTCCCGGTAGAGCAGTATACTTGTGTCGGCGAGATACGGGAAACCCCAGATTTCATCGCCGTCTTCGTAGCGGTTTATCTCGATCCCCGCCGGCAGGAAGTCCTCCCGCGCGAAGCCGTGCTCGGCCATCAGGTCGCGGAGGTCGAGAATGTGCTCGCCGTCCACGAGCTCACCAAGAAAGCCCGGAGATGAGTAGACTATGTCGTAGTAGCCCGAACCGGCGGCGAATTCGAGCATCATCCGGTCGCGAAGCGCATCGAATGCATGCTGTTCGATATTCACCGTTATCCCTGTTTCCTCTTCGAAGTCGTCGAGGAATGGCATTAGAGCATCGGAAATGCCCCGAGCAAGCAATCCGACGTTCAGCTCGATGTCCTCTTCCTCTTCGGCCGCTCCCGCTGCGAAGAGTATTGGGGTCAGTAGCAGCAGAAATGCCACTATCACAGACAGAACTCGTATCGTACGCATGATACCTTACCTCCTTCCGGTTTGTTATCCGGACGATTCCATTACTCCCTCCGGCTCGCGTTATACGTTGCGAGCGCGTCGTGAAGTATTACGGTCTTTACTTCGGTCATCTCGAGCAGCGTGTCGTGGATGCTCTCCGCCCCGCGTCCGGTGAGTTTGCGTCCGCCGAACGGCAGATTCTCCACGCGTACCGCCGACGACCAGTTGACGATCACACCGCCGCACTCGAGTCGGTGCGCGACATTCATCGCCGTAGAGATATCGTTGGTGAAGACCGCGCCCTGCAGCCCATAGGGGCTGTCGTTCGCCATCTCTATCGCTTCATCGACGGTCTCGAACGGCACGATCGGTATCACCGGTCCGAACGTTTCTTCGGTGAGTACGAGAGAATCGGCTGCGACCCCGGTGATCACCGTGGGATCTATGAACGTTCCGCTGCGCGTGCCGCCGGCGCGGACGGTTGCCCCGCGCGTGACCGCATCCTGTATCGCGGCTTCCACCGTTTTTGCCGCTTCTTCGGTAATCAACGGACCCACGTCGGTCTCCTCGAGCAGCGGATCGCCGACTTTCAGCTCGCGGGTCTTCTTTGCCAGGGTCTCCGCGAAGCGCTCGGCGATCAATTCGTGCGCGTAGACGCGCTTGACCGCACAGCAGATCTGTCCGTTTCCGCGCGCGAGCCGACCGGCGATCACCGCTTCGGCGGCCCGGTCGAGATCTGCATCTTCAAAGATAATGCACGGATCGTTTCCGCCGAGCTCGAGCAGGACTTTCTTCAGCGACTGCGACGCGCGTTTCGATATGTCCTGTCCAACACGCGTGCTGCCGGTCAACGTGATCAGGTCGACGTGATCGCTGTCGGCGAGTACGGTGCCGATTGCCGAGCCGGCGCCGGTGATCATCTGATGACCGCCGCGCGGCAGGCCCGCCTCTTCGATCATCTGCGCGATCTTCAGCAGCGTGAGCGGACAATCGTTCGGCGGCTTCACCACCGTCGCGTTGCCTCCGGCTATCGCCGCTGCGGCCTTGTGCGCGTAGAGCTCGACCGGATAGTTAAACGGAACGATCGCTGCAACCACTCCGACCGGTTCGCGGATCGTCATCGCAAAATGGTTCTCCATGCCGGGAACGTTGTCGAGTGGGGAGGTGCGGCCGAACAGGCGCTTCGCCTCTTCACCGAAACCGCGAAAGATCCGCGCGGCGGCCGAAATCTCCTCACGGGTCTGGTTCAACGGCTTGCCGTTTTCGCGGGCAAGCAGCGGCGCGAGCTCCTCGCGTTCGCGCTCCATGCGGGCGGCGACGTCGGTAAGCACGCGTGCGCGGGCATGTGCCGGGAAGGCGCGCATTCTGCGCTTGGCGGCGACTGCCGCTTCTATCGCTTTTTCGGCGTCGGCGGTCGCGCCCTCGGGAACCGAGTCGATCCTGGTGCCGTCCGCCGGGGCGAGAATGTCTCGGGTTTTGCCCGACACGGCATCCACCCATTTACTGTCTATAAGCATCTTCATGGCACCCTCCTCTCAGCGAACGCGGAAACTCCCTTCTGGCGTTCAATATTCGTACTACTATTGCTATATTTGTATTGTGTGGCGAGTTTGACGGATTGTCAATGAATTTCGTTCGCCGTGGGGTGAGGAAATTTTGAGAGATGGGCCTGCGATGAGATGAATGTCAGTTCCAGGGCAGTCCGCCGAGGCGGCGGGAGAGCTCGTTTGCAGCCTCGATCATCGGATCGCGGAGCTTGAGGAGATAGGATCGTGAAAATCTCGAGTCGGGGCCTGAGATGCTGATGCCGGCGTCGACCTGCCCACCGCTGCCGAATACCGGCACGGCAATGCAGCGCATATTCGGGGCGAATTCCTTCTCGTCAAGCGCGTAGCCTTCGGCGCGTACCCGCTCGAGCTCGGCGAGCAGTTTGTCCCGGTCGACGATAGTCCGTTCGGTCTTTCTCGAAAGTCCGTGCGCAACGTAGCGCTCGAAAAACTCTTCGCTCTGATAGGCAAGAAGTACCTTACCGATCGATGTGCAGTTCAGCGGAGATCGATCCCCGATCTGAAAATCGACTCCGACCAGTTGCGTCCCCTTGACCCGATAGACGAGCACCGCTTCGAAGCCGTCGAGTACCGAATAATGCATCGTCTCGCCGGTCAGTGTCATAACCTTTCGTAGCGTTTCCTGTATCAGCTTCGAGATCTCGTTCTCGGCAAGCAGGTTCCGGCTGAGTGACACGACCTTGTAACTGAGCGTATAGCGTTTCGACGCATCGTCTCGAACGACGTAGCCGGCTTCGTCGAGTGTAACAAGCATGCGGTAGGCGGTAATCCGCTCTTCCCCAAGCTTCTCGGCGACGTAGGTTATGCTTACCGGGTCGCCCGACTCCGCCACGACTTCGAGCGCGCGTAACGCCTTCAGTGCGGTCGAACTCGATGCTTGCTTTCGGTTGGCGGTCTTCACGTACGCTGCTCCAATCCTGGATTTCAATATTTGTCCGCCCGATCAATATATGTCAAGCTTTCCGGCTGCAGGAATCGGGCGAAACGCACTTGTCCGGTTGCCCCGGAGTGAACATGGCACGTATCACGGTTATCGAACCGGCGGAAGCCGACGAAGAGTTGAGACGGATCTACGAGTCGCTGACTGCCTCTCGCGGCAAGCTTGCGGAGGTGCACAAGCTGCAGAGCCTCAATGCTCCCACGATTCCGGCACATATGGATCTCTACACGAAAATCATGTTTTCGCCGTCGCCGCTTTCGAGAGCCGAGCGCGAGATGATGGCGGTCGTCGTTTCGGTGACGAACGGGTGTGAGTACTGTCGCGGGCACCATTTGGAGGCTCTCAAGCACTTCTGGTCGGAAAACGAGTCGGCAGCGATTGCCCGCCTGGATGCGTACGCTGCCGGTCTGAACGACCGGTTGAAGGCGCTGTTCGAGTACGCGCGGGCACTCACGGCCGCTCCGCGCGAAAGCTCCGCCGATGATCACTGGGTCGAGCGGCTGCGTTCGGTGGGGCTCGATGACCGCGCTATCCTCGATGCCACCCTTGTCGTCTCCTATTTCAACTTCGTGAACCGCATGGTGATGGGGCTCGGAGTCGAGCTGGAATCCGAGCCGGGCGGGTATCGCTACGAATAGAGCACGATTGGAACGGCTCGTTGCCCTGACTGCGCTTCCGTGGTATCGGTATAGAACCTTATGATCGTGGTAATCGGACAGAACAGCACGTGGCAGAAGACCTACTTTTTCGATGCTATCGAAATGGGGGCGGTAAACCGTGTCCGCGAGCTCTATGAGTCGCCGGCGGGTAAGGGGAGCAATGTGAGTCGGGTACTGGCGCTGTACGGTCTGGAGCATAAGCTGTTCGCGTACATCGGCGGTGGTACCGGTGCACGTTTCGCCGAAGGGTGCCGTTCCGACGGCGTGGATGCCGATTTTGTCGATATAGCCGGTGAGTCGCGAACGGCAGTTACACTGATCGAGTCTTCGGGGCGGATGACGGAGCTGGTCGAACCTGCCCCGCCGATTACCGAGTCCGAACGGGCCGAGTACCGCCGGCGATTCGACCGGTATATCGCCTCGGCGTCGTTTCTCTCGGTTTCCGGAACGGCCATGGTGGGCGAAGACCCCGATTGCTATCTCGACTTCACTCGGAGCGCGCGCGAGCACGGGGCGATCGTGATCCTCGACAGCTACCGCGATCACGGCCGTCGGGCGCTCGACGCGCAGCCGGAAATACTCAAAATCAACGAGCACGAGCTCGGTGAGCTGACCGGACAGCCGGTTGGAACTCCCGGCGAGCGCCGGCAGGCATGCATCACCCTTGCCGAACGCTTCGGCATCCGTTGGTCGGTGATCACGCGCGGCGCCGAGCCGACCGAGGCGACGAACGGGCGGATTTCGGTGGTCGTCCGTCCGCCCGCGGTCGAGGCGGTGAATCCGATCG
>PUOG01000166.1 GCA_003552745.1 Spirochaetaceae bacterium | reverse complement strand
TGTTTCTGCCGTTCGTGCTCGCTCGCGTGAAAGCGGACCCCGCGATCGCCAGCGGACCGCTGGTCACAAGCCTCGCGGATGCGGCCGGACTGCTGATCTACTTCAGTTACGCGGTGCTGATTCTCTTCTGACGAGTAAGCGGTGAGCGGGCGCGACGGCCGAACCTATTGCTCAGCGCCGTGCGTCCGGGCGGCCGCTGGACATTCGCTCGGCGAGTTCTGCGACCTCGTCCCGGTCGAACTCGTAGGTGGACCCGCAGTTGTGGCACGTGGTGCGCAGCGGAAACGGTCCGTTCTCCCTCATGTCTTCGAGCTCGTGTTCGGGTAGTGCCGCCATGAAGCGTGCGAAGCGTTCCTTGCTGCAGTGGCAGAAGAACTCCGCCTTTCGCGTTCCGATGATCTCCGGCTTCAGGTCGTGGAAGTGCGTACGGAGGATTTCCGCGCCGGTTCGTCCCTCCGCGAATGCCTGGCCGAGCGAAGGCAGTGCCCGTATCCGGTCTTCCATGCGTCCGAGATTGGTCTTGTTCGCCTCCGGCAAACCTTGAGCGAAAAGCCCTCCGGCGCCGACAACCGTCCCTTTCGAGTCGAACTGGACACTCAGATTGAAGGCGCTCGGCGTCTGTTCGGACTGCAGGTAGTAGTTCGCCATATCTTTCGCGATCGTGCCGTGCTCCATAAGCACCTGCCCGGTGAACGGCTGTTTCCGACTCTCGAGGTAGCGGGTCACGGAGATGATGCCGGTGCCGATGAACGGCGAGATGTCGAAACTCTCGAGCTCATGTTCGACCGGAATGTCGTTGTTGTGCAGGTATCCGCGTATCTCGCCCCGGGCGGTGGCCTCCACGTGAATACCGTCGACCGGTCCGGAGCAGTCGATTGCGATCGAAACCCTGCCGTGTTCCTTGAGATCGGTCGACATGAGCCCGACCGCCATATAGCTGTGTCCGAGTATGAGTGTCTCGAGGATCCCCAACCGATGGTTCGCCCGCATCGCGTTCACTAATTCGGTGCCGTGCAGCAATGCGCCGCGCACACTCTGTTCACCGGCAACGAAGATGTCGATTCCATCGTCGCTGATACGAGTCAGATGTTCTTCCAATTCCGGGTTGTCGAGCGGTTGCCTCCGCATAGCACGTATACGGTGTGCGCATCACTCGCCATCTGTCAATCCGTCCGAGCGACCGTGGTCACGACCGCGGCACTGCTATTATCCTATCACCCGAATGGCGATTACCACTCATATCTTTGACACGATCATGCGACCGGTCGATGCTGCCGGAATGCGTCGAATGCGTCGCCGAACGGTTTCTCGTGCCTTCGGTCGCGTGCTCGAGGTCGGGGCGGGAAGCGGACTGAACGCGTCGCACTACAACTTTCGTTTGACCGACTCGCTCAACGTCACCGACCTGATCGCGGACAAGCCCGTATTGCGTGCGGCTCTCAGGAGGGCGGACGCACCGCACGACCGGATTACCGTCGAGGACGCGGACCTCTGTGATCTCCCGTACGAGGATGCGAGCTTTGACTCGATCGTCTGTACGCTCGTCCTCTGCTCGGTGGGATCGTTGACGCGTGCAATCGACGAGATGTGGCGCGTCCTGCGACCTTACGGAATCGTCTGTTTCATCGAGCATGTGCACAGTTCCCGTCCGGTCGTTCGGCCGGCACTCGAATCGGTTACCCCGGCGTGGCGTCGAGTCGCCGGCGGGTGCCACCTCAATCGCGATACCCTTCCCGCACTGCGAAGGCACGGTTTTTCCGTGCAGATCGAACAGACGGCCGTCGACAACATCGTGAATAGTGGATATGCGACTAGACTGTAACCCGGTATTGCGAACGCTGGTTGTGGCGATCGTGTCGGCGATCGCGATTGTCGGTTCGGTACACGCCGATTCGTCACGTGCTCCTCTCATCGCCGGACGGTTTGCCCGCTTCGCGACGGCCAATCCGGCGCAATGGGCGACAGCCGGCGGCGAGCGTTTCTCGTTCTCGATCCGTCCACCGCTCGGGCTTTTCCAGGCTGCCTTTCCGCCTCGCAACCCGATGTACGCATTGGACGAACCGGATCGCTTCAATTCGCTCGCCCTGTTCGACTCGTTCCTGCACCCGACCGTCTTCTCACAGACCCTCCCGGAACAGCTCGACGGCATCGATATCGCGATACGTGACGACTCGCTCGGAATCTCCGGATTCGTCGTCGAACCGGACGGATCGGAGCGCGGTGTCCCGCTCTCACTCGAGGCGTACAGCGGTGCCCGTTCGGCTCGTCTGGCCGATCGCGGTGCACTGCCCAAACGGTGGCTTTTCGGCGCCTTCCGTGCCGGTCCGGTTCCGATCGAATACAGCGTCTATTCGGGCGGTCTCGGTATCGAGCTCGAACCGGGAGAACGGCTGGAGCGCGACCTTGCCGAAGAGCAGTTGGAGTCGGATACCCGCTATCAGGTAGATCTCGCGGCCGCGGGACAGCTCGGTGCGACCGTCGCACCGGTGCTTTCCGCCCCGGTTGCACTGGGCGGCGGACGTCTGCACCTGGCGGCGAGACCGCTCTTTTTCTTCGATCTGGCGTGGTTCAAGCTCGACGGAAGCTACTCCTTCGAGCTCTCGGACGAGGCCGGCGAACACGAGCTTTCGGCACATGCATCGTACGGGTACCCCGGTGAAGGGTTCGGGATCGGGGGGCGTCTCGATTTCGGCACGGTATACGAGGCGGGTGACTGGTGGGCCGGTGTCGGTTTGCTTAACGCCGGAAGCGTTACCAGACGGGTCGGGACGCAACTCTCGGTCGATGGAGAATCGAGCGAGTACGACAGGACCCGAACCGCGTTTGCACCGGAGTTCACCGCCGCTGCAGCGTGGTATCCCGCGATCTTGACCGGTGATATCGCTCTCTATACGGATGTCGCGTTCGCCGAGTACGTTTTCCCCGAGATCGGACTCGTCTATTCGCTCGATCCGGTCGTCGTGAGGGCGGCCGCGCAATGGGAGGACGGCCCGGCGCTCGAGACCGCGCTCGGGTTGAGATTCGGACGATTTCTTGTCGAGTTCGAGACGAGCAACCATCCGTATCCGTTCACCGGCGAGCGGGCGAGCGGTGTCCGACTCGGCTTGAGCGTGCTCAGGGGAGGAGAGTAGGGTGATGTTGAGTTCTCGCACCCGTCGACACGCGGTGCTTCTCATAGTGGCTCTCGGTACGCTTGCCGCCGGTTGCCGTCTCGACGGGCTGCTCCGAATCTCGGTCGATCTCTCCGATCACCTGCCGGCGGATGCCCGCGAAGGGAGCAAGAGCAGCGAAGAGTGGAT
>PUOG01000074.1 GCA_003552745.1 Spirochaetaceae bacterium | reverse complement strand
GGGATCCAGGTAGTCACTCATTCGCGCCCTAAATCTTAGCTAGAACAGCCTGTTCGTCAAGGATTCGAAAGTGCGCGGAAAATGTACGATACTAGTGTGGTAGAGTCGAATGATTTCTGAGTGCTCGAGGATCCGTAGATGAGACATATATCTCAAACTGTATTGCTGTTGGGAGTGTTGTTTGTTGCTGTTACCGCGTCGTTGCCCGCCGCGGATGTAGAGATCCGACCGTTCGAGCTCGTCACCCGTGTTCATCAACTGGACAACGGTACGGTCGGGCTTCAGACGTTCGGAGATCTCGGTCTGACGCTTCGAAGTGGTTTTCTGGCTCGGCCGAGTGTCACACTCGGGATTCAGTCTGACACGTTTGACGATCCAACCATCCCGATCGTTCCGCTTATCCGCAGTGCGAGTGTAGAAATGCGCGAGCTCGGTGGTACCGAGCTTTCGGTGAGCTACTTCGTCGGTGAGTTCGATCGTCTCGGTACCGGAGATGAGTTCCCCCGGCGATTCGGGACCGAACCAGTGGCTACCCGCTTCCGCGGGTTCATGTATTTCCCGGACGGCCCGAGATACGACGGAATGTACGGAGTGTCCGGAACCGGTATGTCGATTTCGACCAACGATCAATGGGACCGGTTCGAGTTGTCGGCATACACGTATCAGGATAACCGTTTCGATCCCGGCGTTTTCTCGTCGGACATTCAGGCGATTGCGAACTTCGACGCGGTGCAACTCGAGGCGTTCGTGGGAGCGACATATCCGCTCGCCGCAGCCGGTCGTTATCGTGCGGGGGTACTCGCAAACCTGCGATCCCCGCAAGGTGACTCGTTGTTGATTCAAGCGGCACTTCCGGCGATCGAGCCGGGCACCGGCGACGAGATTGGTGTAAACGACTTCTATTTCCTGTTCGAGCCCCGGGTGCGACTCGGCGTGCTCGGGACGACGTTGAGCTTCTTCTGGCAGCCCGACGTGTATGACCAGGTCTCCACCGACCAGGGAGGCTCGATCGAAACGAATCTCAGGTTGGAGGTTGGCGATATTCGGAACGGAGATGCCGCCGCCGGTGTGGAGACTCGCCTATCCGTACGACCGGATGCGGACGAACAGTTCTCGTTCTCGACGACACCGTTCGTCCAATTGAGCTCGGGAGGTGTCACATGGGAGATACGAACGCAGGCAAAACTGATACCGTACGATCCGGCCGAGCTTTTTGAGGGCTTTATCGGCGTACGGACGGAGTTCTGAGGCATTATGATGAAGAATCCATTGTTATTGTCACTGATAGTGCTGTCTATGGCTTTCGTTCCGGTGACCGTTTCGACGAGCGAATTCTCCGTTCAGCTCGGAATCGGCAATCTCGACTTCTCCGGTGACCGGGTGCCCGAAGAATCTGCTCCGGTTCCGGACGGCACGTTGATCGAGGCGGCCGCCTGGATGACGAACAGGTTGAGCGAATCGCTTCATGTTGATGTCGGCTTCGAGCGGGATGCAATTCTGGGAAACACCGTGTTGTCGAAGCTCCGCGTGTCGGAGGGACCGCTTCAGGTTACAATCGGACCGACCTTCGGGTTGCTGAATACCGGGCCTGCACCGGTAAGAGCGGGTGTGGCCGGCACATTGAAGATCGACGTGCTCGATCGTGTCTATATCGGTGGTGAGGCGCGAGAGACCCTCGCATCGCTGCGCGATCGTGGTGACTATCGCAGTGGTCAACTCGCCGGCGTTCTGGGCGCTCGAATTCCGAACGCTCGCGTAGAGGCGAGGGTCGAATCAAGCCGATTCGAAGAGGTTACCGAAAACGGTGCGCGCCACCACAGCCGGAGTGTGTACGGGGTGTCCGCCGATGTATTCAAGGACGGCGTTCCTTACACGGTTGCGCTCGAGCTCGCCTATCACAATCGCGAAATCCGCGTGCTGGAAGGCAATGTCTCGGAGGTAGATGCTCTCGGCTCGATCGTGCTCGGCACGACGATCGGAGTACAGCTTTCGCCGGGCGTTGCCGCCGATATCGGTGTGGACTCGAATCTGTTCAGTTTCGGGCGCAGCGGTCTGGCCGGCACCGACTTGAGCGATGTGTTTCTGTTCCGGACTACGGCGGGGTTGCGAGTTACTGGTAGCCGTCAGTAGGATCTGCGCTACAGAGAGCGTGTGCGCGCAGCCTCGGTGAAGATCTCGCCGCCGGCGGCGGTAGTCCAAAGGATCTGCACGAGCACACCCGAAAGACCGTCTGCTTTGCGCGAAACGAGAACCTGCAGATGGAGCGGTTGGCCATATACACCGCCGAACACAACGCAGCAAAACCGTTTCGCATCAATCAGCCGGTGGCACTCGGCCGGTCGATGCACCTGCGACAACCGGGGTGAAAAGTGAGTGAACGAAGTGGATATCAAATTGAATGCCGGCACGTATATCCACCCACAATCTTTGAGACAGTGAAAATAATGAAGGCCTCGCCCTGCCGGTTCTCGGCAGAGAGCGAGGCCCTGGTTCACTCGGATGTCGTCGATGTCTAGTCGAGCGGACCGTTCAACGTGTCGTCCATCCGGCGCTCTTCGAGGAACCGCAACGACTGAATGCGTCCGAGGCGCGACAGCTCAGCCTGTCGGCGCTGTTCTTCGCGGTCACTGAGAATCCCCCACAGCTCCTCGTGATCGATATCGCGCTCTTCGTCGAGCTCGGCGAGATCGTGGACGAGCGTCACGTCTTTCACGTACGTGACGAAATCGCCGCCTACAGCCTCTTTATCGCGATAGATGCGGAATCCGTCGAGCTTCTGAAGCGGTTGAGTATGAGGATAGCGCGGCATAACGCGAAGCTCGCGGTTGCGGACGTCCTCGATATAGTTGGGATTGTCCCATACGAGGGTGTTCCAACCGTCGAACTCGAGATCGCCGAGCATGATTTCCTGCACGCGGTTTTGATCGTCCATTATGAGAATGCTGAGACGGTGCGGGAAGTTCAAACCGTACACATTTACTCGAATTTGTCGAATAGGTCCGGTATTTCGCACCACGCCGTAGCCATCGAAGCGTCGCTCCGGATCGAAACCCGGTATCTCAAACGGCGGCCTGATAAGGGCCCAGCTGTTGTATGCGCTTTCGGGAAAGCGAATTCGAACACCCATGGCCGCTTCTCCGGCGAACTGTGTTGCCCCCTCTCGAACTTCCGCCATTCGAATATAGCTGTTCGAGATGTTGTCCATTCTCCGGGAACTGGATGCCAGCAGCACCTCCCAATTCTCGATCGCAAGCGATGTTCTCATCTGCTCTCGGTCTTCTTCCGGAAGCTGCGCTATCGG